>JBKPQI010000139.1:0-5486 GCA_046733975.1 Verrucomicrobiota bacterium | reverse complement strand
CGGACCGGCCCCGGTTTGCGCTCCCCCTTTGGCCGTTGTTCTACATCCGGCACGCCATATCGCAACACGTGAATCTCATTGCGGCTGAAAGCTTGATAAACCTGCCGACTGCGTTCGTCCGGTGTAACGATGAAATCGGCCAGCCCGAGGATGCGGGCAAGAACGGGATACTGCCGAAGATAATGGTCACCGACGAGTCCTTCGTGGATCCACCAGAAATGTGGAATGGATTCCGCCCGGGCGTCGTTAACGAGAGGCGCGCCGAAAATCGTGCTGATGATGAGACAATCGAAGTTGCGGGCAAATTTAGAGAACGATTCGTGGCTTCTATTCAGCAGACGCTGACCAAATCGAATGAACTGGTCGTAACCGGTAGCGATGACTGAATCCACTATTACCGGAATACCAGCGTCGACAAAGGTCGGGCGCGCGGGACCGTCTGCCGGTGACATTACGGTTACGAAAACTCCACGTTCTTTACACCATTTTGCCAGGTGAGAGAGAATGATTGGAGCTCCACTTAAGCTGAGATCGTGTGTGACAAAGAGCAGATCACGCTTGCTCGCGATCGCCTCATTGTTTCCCACCGCAAACATTTGCATCGGCATCGGCGAATCGGCATAAAGCCATTCCCGCATGTTATCGGGGAAATACGGATCGCGGCAGGTAAACTCCGCCCAGCGCTGCAACAGAAAAATCGAGCACTTATCGCGTCCAGCATCCTCCTCCTCTTTTTCTTCTTCCGCCCCAATCGAGGTGTGACCGTGATGCGTCAGACTTGCGAAAGGCGTATAAACGCAACGCAACCCGTGCTCCCGAATCTTGAAACAGAGATCGATATCAGAGTGCGCGATCGGCGTGTTGATTTCATCAAATCCACCCACTTCAAAAAAAACATCTCGCCGCATCGCCAGGCACGCCGCAGAGAGCGCCGAAACGTCGCGCATGGACTGCGCGAAATTTGAGTAATCAACCGAATCCGCGTTCCATTGGTGCAGCGCGGTGCCGACAAGCCCGCGCACTCCGGTGATGAGCCCTGCGTGTTGAATTCGGCCGGTCGAGTAGAGCAGTTTCGGCGAAACTGCTCCTACTTCCCAATTTCCCAGTGGCTCGATGATGTTCTCGATCCAGTCGCTCTCTTTCGGTTCCACGTCATCGTTCAAAAAAACGAGACGTTCGCCCGTGGCCGCTTTCGCGCCGGCGTTGCACTTGGCAGAGAAGTTGAATGGCGCATCAAATGCGACGAAGCGCACCTGCGATGAGACCGCTTCGAGGGAGGCTTGGAGACCATCGATCAACCCCGATTTTGTCACGAGGACGTATTCGGTCTCGGGGTATTGAGTTTGCCGCGGGAGTTCACGGGCGCATTTCTCGAGTCGAACCGGAGAATCGGTTGGAATGATCACGGAGACGCGCGGCGATTTCGGCAGGCGCATGCGGAGGCGATTTGCTGTCGGATATTCCAATACCTCCGCATCGAGCCCACGACGTTTCACTGCATCCGCCAAGGCGGCCAGATTGGTCTGCCGCGCGTGCGGTTTGCCACCCGCGGCTCCGGACGCGGCATGTTCGCGCCAATGATAAAGAACGTGAGGAATGTGCACGATCTCTCGGGCACGCTCACTCGCGCGCAAGGCGAAGTCGTAATCCTGCGACAAGTCGAACTCTTTGCGCAGACCGCCCAATTCCAAAGCAAAGCTGCGGCGATAAGCACTGAGGTGTCCTGTGTACATGAACGAATAGAGAAGCTCCGGACTCCATTCGGGCTTGAAAAAAGGCCGCGAGCGGATGCCTGCCTCGCTCAAGCGATCTTCGTCGCTGTAGAAAAAGTCAGCATCCGGATGCTCTCGAATCGCCGCCGCCATTTCGTAAAGAGCAAACGGCGCCAACGTGTCATCGTGATCGGCGAATGCGACAAAATCACCCGTCGCCATGCGCAGACCTCGATTTGTATTTTCCGCAACACCAAGATTTTTTCCCAAACGCTCGACGAGAACCCGCGGTTCTTTTTTCGCCCAGCGCTTCAACAGAGCGATCACTCCTTTCGAACGTGATCCCCCGTCGATAATGCACGCTTCCCAGTTTCCATAGCTTTGCGCAGCCAACGATTCGAACAGCTCCTCCAGAAAGTTCACCGGCGGATCGAGAACGGGAATCAGGACGGACATTTTCGGACGCCTTTTCCATGACGCCGATTCCGTTCGCTGCGCTTCAAGCTGTTGGGCGCTGGGTTCATGATCCACAATCCATTTCGAATACCGTTCATCCCCGGACGCCGGAGCGCGCACCATGACTGCGTCGCTCACTACCGACGGCCGCAGCAGCCGCCGCAGATTTCGAGGAACACGCGCCACCTCGCGCTGGATTTTCTCGCCCACTGAACGCTTCGGTTTCGGCTCCTTCCGAATGTCGAAACAACGGCCTTTCTTACGACAAGCAGATTTCGCCACGCTGATCAGCTTTTTCAGATCCGCTGTTTGTTTTTGTAAGCGGAGAATCTGTGCTTCCGATCGGTCGATCTGCGCAGCCTGCGCTTCCATGATCGCCTGCGCATGCTCCCGGTTCTTCTGCAGGATGGCAAAGCGGTCCATCGCCTCTTGCATTTGCGCCGCTTGTTGCTCCAGCATCACCTGCGCTTTGGCCCGGTCGGCACTCGATTGCTGAAATCTTGTCTCCAATTCGGCGAAAGCGCGGCCCTGCTCTTCCATCATTCGCGCCTGACCTTCCATTACGCGTTGCGCCTTGGTTCGATCATTCTTTACCGTCTCAAGCTCAACCTGACGCGCGCTCAAAACCTGCGACCGATGAATCAAACGCGATAGTTCAATTTCGGTTCTGAGCGCTCTGGCTCGAAGTGAATAGCTTCTCGCATTCGCCTCTTGCCCGTTTTTCGGGAAAAGCGACTGCCGGAATTGCGAAACGGACCTCGCCGTCACTGGTGTGGCTATTCCCAGTCCAATGCCTTCATGAAATTCGAATCGCAGTTTTTCCTGCGCAAAATGATTCCAGGCGGTGCTTGGGGCATCGGCCCGTTCCAAGTCAATCCCATGAATGAGCACAAGCGCGTCTGGCTTTAACTTTCGGTCAAAGGCCGCCAGTTCATTTTGGATCACTGTTCCAACGTCTGTGTCATCGATCAGTAGAACGTCGATTGAGCGATCGGCGAACTTCTGCAGCACTGTCTCCAGATCGCCTTCTAACAATTCCGAGATACCGGAGTAAGAATTGGCCGACAGTTCGCTCGTTTTCGTCCAGCCTGGATCGTCTTCTTTCGCTTCGTTCTCCAACGCGCGCCTTATCCCGACGATTCGGCACGGCAGCGAGTTTTCAAGTGCCGCCTGACACATCGCCAAATGCGACTGTCCGTCCCCCAGCCCCACCATCACAACCAGCGCCGGCTTTTCCAGAGAAACAACATCCTGTAACAGCGGCAGATAAAACTGACTCGGACCCGCCGCATAAAAGTCGGGAAAGAGGGCCGTTCTCGTCATCGCGTTCGCAGTTTAATTCGAAAGCGCCGTGCGCCAAGAACACTCTCACTTACTCGCCATTTGGTCGGCCGGGTGATCACGCATTTCTGGCGAAGCACCCGAGCGGCAAGCAAAACGGCGCGCCATTTCCGGCGCGCCGTTTCGCAGCAAACAAACACCAGCCGACTTACTTCAACTTTCCATCAATCTTTTTTGCCATGTCGAGATGCTTGCGTATTACGTCGGAGGTTTTGGTGGCAAAATTCTTCACATCAGGATCGGTCCCGTCCTTCGCCTCTTTTTCGAAGGCTGCCAGATCCTTCTCATGATCCTTTACCATCTGGCCCATGTAATCCTTGTCCGACTTCCACTTGCCTGCTTCCTTTTCGCCGGGCAATTGCACATTTTCCTCCTTTGCCAACGCTTTCAGTTCGTCGTTCGCTTTGCCATGGTCTTTGACCATCCGGGCGCCGAAGTCCTTCACTTCGCTGTCGCTGGCATTTTTTTCCGCGACGCGGCCCATCGCCACCTCCATCATTCCGCCCTTGGCCGCGTCCTGCATGAAAGCTTTATCAGTTGAGCTCAACTTGCGGCCACCGCCGCTGTTGCCTTTGGATTTGGTCGTTCCTTTGGCGGGCGAATCTGACCCCTGGCCATTGTCCGGAGTCGGATAGGGCTTTGAATATTGGGCAAAGGCTGTGCCGCTCAGGCCAACAATGGCGATGGCGATCATGCCAAGCCTTAGGATATTGATTATGGAGAATTTGTGTTTCATAGATTTTACCAGGTTAAGTTGCCGGAATAGACTGCCGGCACACTATTTCGCAGTGCCCCCGTAAAATGGTCGTAACGATCGCGCTCCGACCTTCTTAGTTCCTCGCGTACGAACTTTCCACTCGCGTGGCAACGTCTTTGTAGCCGTAATCCGCCTCGTAGATTTGCTTCATACAGCCAAGCGACTTCTCGCGATCGCCCATCTGTTCGTAAACCAGACCAAGATTGTAAATGATCTCCTTCTTCGTCGCGTTCATCGTCCCGATTTCGCGTGCCGCTTCTTCCAACTGCTTCGCCGCGAGATCGAACATGTTCAGCTCACGATAACAGCGGCCAAGCGCATTCATTGCTCGCAACCGGGCGTTCGGATTCTGTCGCGCACGTTGCAACTCCGGCAAAGCCTCACGAAAATGACCGGCGTTCATCAAGTTTTCGCCCAGCTCAAACCGAAACTGCAAATCCGTCGGGTTGCGTTCCACGCGTTTCCGAGCCTCGTCCATCAACATTTCCGCTCGCCGCTTTTTCGCCGCCGCCAGCGCCGCCTCATTTTCCGCCAGTGTCATGTTGTCGCCCGCCCTATTCGCCACTGCCTCCTCTAACGCCATAATTTCGCGCTCCGCCTGTTTCACACTCAGATCGGAAACTTTTCGGGTCAGTCCCGGATCGCTCCCGTGCGTCAGGTCGGAAGCATATCGATACCACGCAATCGCTGCTTCCAGATCGTCCTTTTGTTCGCTCAATGAACCGAGCCGCCGCGCCACATCCACATTTTGTGGTTCGGCCTGGTGCATGGCGTAGGTCTCGGCGATTTGCTGGATCAAAGATTCGCCAGTGAGCTGCATCCGGCTTTGTTGCTCCAGCGAAACAGCGGCGTCCTTGTCCTTGATTAAATCGCGATAACTCTCGGCCGCGCCCCACCCGCCACTCTTCATCGACCCGCGCGCCGATGCGTCCTTGCCGAGTCGTAGCGCCGCGCCATCCCCAGGGTCGATCGCGGTGATTCGATTGTAAACTTCTACTTCGCGCTCGCTGTCGCCGAGATCGTGATAGAGCCGCGCCAGTTCGTGCAGCACTTTGGTATCGCGGGAGTTTTCCTCGAGGTAGGTTTGCAGGGCGAAAACCGCAGTCTCGAGCCACCCCACTGCCGCTGCCGCCTCTTTCAACGCCAGATTCGCCTGTTTATTATAGGGTTCATCTTCCAATATTTTTTCAATCAATTCCACTGCTCGCTTCGGGTCCTTC
>JBKPQI010000138.1:0-4363 GCA_046733975.1 Verrucomicrobiota bacterium | reverse complement strand
GCTGGCAACTCTGTCCTGCCAACTGAGTAACGCACCACTCCTGCGCCGTAGCTTCGTGCGAAGGCGGCAGGGGATCCCGTCGCGGAATCTTTAAGGTAACTTCCGCGGGAACCCTCGACTTCGCTCGGGACGACAAGTTTTTGCGGCGCTGCTCATGCCAAGGTGCTCGGACTCGAGTACCGACTGTATATCATTGTTAGATTCGGTTTTGGATTGCGTCGGCTCCGTTGATTAAAACAAACGTGGTTTTTGACGTGAGAGCTTCCTATACCTTCCTGCTGGCGTCCGCGGCTGAAGTAGTCGCCGGCTACGCCAAGGATAAGGCTTCTTCCGGGAAAGAGCGTCCGCCTCAAGGAAGCGCCCAGATGGCAAATTGTAGCTGGCAGCGGTTTCTCAACGACACGACTATCACAGTGGGTTGTAACGATGTTTTTGGTCAGGATCTGCCAACAGCGGCTGGGGTGCAGCCCTACGCAGACTTTATCTACGATCCCACCGGTCGCTTCGTTTACGTTAGTCTGACGAAAAAATTCTAGGTGGTGCGACTCTGCATCGCCGTTACGCAGGAGCGATCTGATTTAGTATTTCGCACGAAGTGCTTTTGGAGTGCGGGCGTCCTCGCACCGCTTTTGATTTCATCCGGGCAAAAGCGACAGGGGGACGTGTCGCGCCGGGGGAGGTTATTCGCGCGGCTAACTCTCTCTCTTGATCATTGAGTCGCGAACACTTCGCCGCTATGATCTAGTCACCCATGAGGACGTCCGCGCTCTGTATCCTGGCCGCGCTCGTCGCGGTCGCCTTCGTTCGCGACGATTCTTCGGCAGATCAGCAGGTGCGCGAAGCAATCAAGGGGCCCGATGTTATTGTCGTCCATTTGTGGGCGCCATGGTGCTCCAATTGTCAGGCGGAGCTCAAAAGCGGTGGCTGGTTGAAAATGGCGAAGGAAAATCCGAAAACGAAATTCATTTTTGTTTCCGTCTGGAATAATGGCAACGACGGGCGCTCCATGCTGGAGAAGTTTGGCCTCGCCAGTGAACCGAACGTCACTATCACCGCCGATCCCGGTCCACGCAGCGGTGACGGCAAAATTAAAGAGTTCGCCGGTCTTCCACTTTCCTGGATTCCCACGACCTGGGTTTACAAAGGGGGCGATCTCCGCTACGCCTTAAATTACGGCGAGGTGCGTTTCCCCGTTCTCCAGCAATTTTTGGAGGACAGCGAATCGGAGTGGTCGCACAAGGGCGAGCCGAAATTGGAACAATGACCACGGCAATTTTTTCACCCGGCAGCAAGAAAGTGAAATTTCGCCTCGCCGGAGGCGCGCAACCACTCATTCTGCTTCCGACTCAAGTGAATGGCGCCGGACCATTCGACTTTATTTTGGACACCGGCGCAGGCACATCGCTGCTTTCGGCTGAACTCGCGCAGCAGTTGAAGGTGAAGGTTCTTGGGACAAAAGAAGGCCAGGGCGCCGGTGGAAAAATTTCGGTCTCGCTGGCGAAGGTCGATTCATTGGCGGTGGGTCAGGCAAAGATCGATGAGGTCGAGGTCGGGATTGTAGATCTCAGTCACATCGCCAAAACCATCGGCACGAAAATCGATGGCGACGTAGGTTACAATTTCCTGAAACATTTCCGCGTCACCATCGATTATCAAAGCGGCGAGATTCGGTTCGATGATCCGAAGCGAACCGAAAATCTAAGAAGATCGTCGAAGACGGAAACGTCAATGCGCCTGGCGAGTCAGGCCAAGCCGCTGGTGCTCGTGGATGTCCATGCAAACGGCCGCGGACCATTTCAGTTCGCCATCGACACCGGCACTTCAACTACCGCCATTTCTCCCGACTTGGCGCGGCAATTGGACCTCGAAGGTTCGCCCATCGGCCCGCTCACCACCGGTGGCGCACAGGTCCAGGTTACAGCGGGCCGTCTCCAGTCGTTCCAGGTCGGTGGTGCGCGGGTCGATGACCTCATCGTGGTAGTGGCCGATTTCTTCGCCATGCTGAGTCAGGCTGTGGGCGCGAAACTCGACGGTATTGTCGGCTACAATTTTCTGCGAAACTTTCGGGTCGTGATTGATTATCCGAGCGAGAAGTTTCGATTGGAATAACTGATGGTGACAACGCTGGTTCCCGCCCAAACCTCGACGGATCGGCCGCCGGCCATTCTTTCGCTCATCGGGGACACTCCACTGGTGGAAGTGACGCGCATCGATACCGGCCCGTGTCATCTTTTCCTCAAGTTGGAAAATCAAAATCCAACCGGATCGATCAAAGATCGTGTTGCGTTGGCCATGGTGGAAACGGCGGAGCGCGACGGACAGCTTCAGCCGGGCGGAACGATCATCGAAGCCACCGCCGGAAACACCGGGTTGGGACTCGCATTGGTGGCAGCGGCCAAGGGTTATCGCATCATTCTCGTTATCCCTGATAAGATGTCGCAGGAGAAGATTGCGCACGTTCGCGCGCTCGGGGCGGAGGTCAGGCTGACCCGCTCGGATGTGACCCGTGGTCATCCGGAATATTATCAGGACGTCGCGGCACGTCTCGCCGCCGAGATCCCGGGCGGATTTTATGTTAACCAATTCGGCAACCCGGCCAACCCTCTCGCCCATGAACGTTCCACCGGCCCGGAGATTTGGGAGCAAATGCGACACGATGTCGACACTATTGTCGTCGGCGTTGGCTCCGGCGGAACTCTAACGGGCCTTGGACGATTCTTTAATCGAGTAAAACCGCGCCGCGGCGTGGAGATAGTTCTGGCCGATCCCACCGGTTCCGTTCTTTACGAGTGGGTGAAAACGGGAAAGCTGGTCGAAGCGGGAAGTTGGGCGGTGGAAGGCATCGGGGAAGATTTTATTCCCGATAATGCCGACATGTCGTTCGTGACCGAGGCCTACGAAATTGACGACTCCGACAGCTTTGCCACCGCACGTGAACTGTTGCGCAAGGAAGGCATCCTGGGTGGTTCATCGACCGGCACGTTGCTCGCTGGAGCGCTGCGCTACTGCCGCCACCAAACCAAACCGAAGCGTGTCGTCACCTTCGTTTGCGACAGCGGTAACAAATACCTTTCGAAAATGTTTAACGATGTCTGGATGGCGGAGCAGGGCTTCACCATTCGTCCGGTGCACGGCGATCTGAGCGATTTAATCCTTCATCGTTATGAGGCCGGCGAAGTCGTTACGGCGGGGCCGACCGACACCTTGCTGACCGCCTTCAAACGGATGCGCCAGGCCGATGTCTCGCAATTGCCGGTCGTCGATGACACCGGCCGCGTCATCGGAATTGTCGATGAGTCAGATATTCTGCTGAAGGTCCATCGTGATGCCTCACATTTTAATGATCAGGTGAGCCAGGCGATGACGGATCAATTGGAAACAATGCCGCCTGCCGCAAAAATTGACGATCTCCTCGGAGTATTCGATCGCGGCCGCGTCGCCATTGTCATGGATGGCAATCAATTTCTCGGTCTCATCACCCGCAGCGATTTGCTTTCCTATCTTCGCCGGCATATGCCGAAGTCTCCGGCGGAACGCGAGTTTAGTTAGCTCAAACGGTCATCCCGAGCAAAGTCGGGGGTTCCCCGCCGCGAAACCTTTAAGGTAACTTCATCGGGATCCCTCGACTTTGCCTGGGATGACCGGTTGGCTTGTTCCCAATTCATCTTCCCAAGCTTCCGAATCCGCGTAACTTCCAAATCACCTTTTTTCAATGAAAAGCTACGATATCGCCACTCGTGCCATCCACGCCGGACAGGAACCGGATCCTTCCACCGGCGCGATCATGACGCCGATTTATGCGACCTCCACTTATGTGCAGGAAAGTCCCGGAAAACATAAAGGTTACGATTACGCGCGGTCGATTAATCCCACCCGGCTGGCTTACGAAAAGTGTATCGCTGATTTGGAAAGCGGGACGCGCGGCTGGGCATTTGCCTCGGGACTGGCCGCGATGGCGACGGCCCTCGATGCTCTCGATAGCGGCTCGCACATTGTCGCGAGCGACGATCTTTATGGCGGAACGTTCCGGCTCTTCGAAAAAGTGCGCCGCCGTTCCGCCAATCTGGACTTCACCTTCGTCGATCTCGCTGACGCTGGGAATTTCAAAAAGTCGATCAAAAAAAATACCCGCATGGTGTGGATCGAAACCCCGAGCAATCCGCTTTTGAAAATTATTGATCTGGAAGCAATCGCGAAAGTCGCCCGGGAAAAGAAGATCATCAGCGTTTCCGATAACACCTTCGCCACGCCCTGGATTCAGCGGCCGATCGAAGTCGGGTTCGATATTGTCGTTCATTCCGCGACGAAATATTTAAACGGCCACTCCGACATGGTCGGTGGGGTTGCAGTCGTGGGCGATAAC
>JBKPQI010000137.1:0-13841 GCA_046733975.1 Verrucomicrobiota bacterium | reverse complement strand
CGCGCGCGCGTCTTCCGACGAAGCCGGGTTGCCTTTTTATCGATCGCGCTCGGCTTCTTTTTGCAAACTGCGTTCCTCTCCATTCGCGGACATGCCTTGGGCAGTTGTCCCATTACCAATCTGTTTGAGGTTTTGGTTTTCCTGGCCTGGTCAATAGCTCTTATTTATATGCTGATTGGCACCGCGTATCGGCTTTCGCTGATGGGGGCATTTACCGCGCCGCTGGTGTTTCTTGTGCAACTTGCTGCTTTACTCCTGCCCATCGATATCCCACGCGCCACTCGCGTAGCTCCAAATCCATGGCTTGAGTTTCATGCCTCGATTTCTATCATCGCTTACGGGGCGTTCGCACTCGCGTGCGTGGCCGGCGCGATGTACCTTGTCCAGGAACGGCAGCTAAAGACGCATCAGTTGCGTTCGATTTTTTACCATCTTCCGCCGTTACCCAATCTGTTTTCAGCAATGACAAGGTTGCTTTGGTTCGGCTTTATTCTTTATAGCGCAGGCCTGATCAGCGGGTTCTTCGTGAGCGAACCGCTGCCGTGGACGAAGATTGCCCTTGCAGTCGCGATCTGGATTTTATATGGAGCGATTTTGCAGGGCCGGTATCTGCGGTGGGTCGCACCTCGGCGCGTCGCCACCCTGTCCGTCGTTGCATTCGCCGTCGCGCTGTCGCTGTTGTGGAGCATTGAATTTGTCGGTCATCGCGCATGAATCTTTTTTGCTTTGGTCTGAGTCATCGGACGGCGCCAATTGAAGCGCGCGAACGCTTTGTCGGTCATGCGCAATCCGAAGCAGTGCTGCGCGATCTTGGCTGCGACGAGGTTCTTTTGCTCGCCACCTGTAATCGGGTGGAAATTTATGCGGCCGGGGACCGAAACATCGCGAGCGAGGATCTTGCGGAATCTCTGCGCATCGATCCGGGAGTCACTTCGAAAGAGGATTTGCAGACGTTTTATCGAATGGAGAATGCGGAGTGCGCCCGCCATATTTTTCGCGTTGCATCAGGGCTCGACTCCATGGTGGTGGGCGAAACCGAGATCCTTGGACAGGCCAAACGCGCTTATGAAAACGCGCGCGCCCGCGGAACCGCGGGGCGTGTATTGCATCGACTCTTTCAGCGTGCATTCCGAGTGGCGAAACAGGTGCGCTCGAAGACGCAGATCACGCGCGGTCCCGTTTCTGTGGGCTCCGTCGCGGTAGACCTGGCGGGAAAGATTTTTGGGGATCTGCGTGGCCGAAAAGTTTTGGTGTTAGGAGCGGGCGAGACGAGCGAGAAAACCTTGCGCGCCTTGGCATCGCGTGGTGTTTCCGATTTGCGCGTCAGCAATCGGACCCCGGCGCGCGCAGAAGAGCTGGCGCACGAGTTGGAAGGAATGGCGGTGCCGTTCGCCAGCTGGCTCAAGCAATGTCGCGAGATCGATATCCTGATTTCCTCTACCGCGGCGGAGATGCATCTGCTCACTCCGCCCTTGCTCATTCCAATTCTGCGTGAGCGCGCCGATCGTCCGCTTTTTATTATTGATATTGCGGTGCCGCGTGATGTTGCACCGGAGGTCAACGACTTGGAGGGCGTTTACCTTTACGACATTGATTCATTACATGAGATCGCGAGCGAATCGCTGGAACTTCGCCGTCAACAGATAGCGGCAGCGGAAGCGGTCATTAACGAACACGTCGTCGATTTTCAAAAGTACCTGCTGGCGGTTGAACCTGGAACTCGGCCGATAAGCGACTGTCCGACGGGGGTCGGTGGGACGTTGCGGACCTCGGAGCTGTAGCGGCGCTGTGTGAGCGCCGATGATTCATCGAAATTCGGCGGTGGCAGGCCGCCGCTACAAAAAATTATACTCGGGAGCCGGGGGAGCAAGCTCGCTCTGACGCAGGCGCGAATGGCGGAATGCGCGTTGCGCCAAAAATGGGAGATCAAGGTCGAGATCGAAGTCGTACGCACAAAAGGTGATGAAACGGTCATTCCGAGCGCACACGCCCGTCCGGCTCGGACCGAGGGATCCCGAGGCGAAAACTTTAAGGGAACTTCATCGGGATCCCTCGACTTCGCTCGGGATGACGAAGCGCGAGGGCGCAAAGGAATATTCACGGCCGAACTGGAACGTGCGCTGGTCGAGAAACGAATCAATGTTGCCGTGCACAGCGCTAAGGATCTACCGAGCGAAATGGACAGCACGCTGATCATTGCGGCAGTCTTACCGCGGGCCGGCGTGGAAGATTTGTTGTTGAGAAAAAGCGGCGCGTCCAGTCCGATCACAACGATCGCTACAGGGAGCGTGCGGCGACAACGGCAGGCGCAGGCAACAAACCAGCAGGCTCGGATCGTTCCGCTGCGGGGAAATGTCCCGACGCGTTTACGCAAATTTATCGAAAGCGACTGGGACGCGATCGTTCTCGCGCGGGCTGGTCTCGAGCGACTTGGATTTCCACTGCCTGAGTTTCAATTCGAAGGTCACAGAATTTGCGCCGAAATCCTGCCGCTTGAGAACTTCCTGCCAGCTGGCGGGCAGGGCATCATCGCTTTGCAAACGCGAGAGGCGGACTTTCCGGCGCGCCGTATCGTGGAATCCATCGATGATCGTGATACGCATTTGTGTTTGCGGGCCGAGCGCGAGTTGTTGCGATTGCTGCAGGGCGATTGCGATTTGCCGGTAGGGGTGCACGCTCGGTTTGTGAATGGCGAGATGGAATTGCGGGCGCAGCTTTTCGATGATGGATCAGATCCGAGAACAGCGATCGGACGCGGAACCGATCCGGAACAATTAGCGGCCGAAGTTTTCGCAAGGCTGGGGCCCGCTGCGCGAGCATGAGTAATAAGGGCAAATGCTTCCTGGTCGGAGCAGGACCCGGCGATCCCGGCTTGATCACGCTGCGCGGAAGAGAGTTGGTCGAGCAGGCCGATGTCATTGTCTACGACGCGCTCGTTAATTCCGAAATGCTGGGCTGGGCTCGTGCGGATGCTGAAATCATTTTTGCGGGAAAACGCGCCGGCGAGAAAATATTTTCTCAGGAAGAAATCAACGCTGTGCTGATTGAAAAATCGCGACTTGGACAAAATGTGGTTCGGCTCAAGGGTGGCGATCCATTTGTCTTCGGACGGGGCGGGGAAGAAGCGGAAGCGTTAGTCGCGGCTCAAATCCAATTCGAAGTTGTTCCTGGAATTACCTCGGCCATAGCCGCCCCAGCTTATGCAGGAATTCCAGTCACCCATCGCGCGCAGAATTCGCACCTCACCATTTTTACCGGACATGAGGACCCGTCGAAAAATAAAAGCGCGATCGACTTCGATGCGCTCGCGAAACTGGGCGGAACGCAAGTGATGTTGATGGGAATGGAGCGACTGGGTGCGATCACGAAGGAAATGCTCGCTCACGGTACTCGAGGGGATCTGCCGGTCGCTCTCGTTCATCGGGGTACTTCTGGCGAGCAACGCACGATTGTCGGCACTTTGGAGAACATTGCCGAACGAGCGAGTGCAGCAGGCTTGGAAGCGCCGGCGGTCGCAGTGTTCGGCGATGTGGTTTCGCTGCGGCAAAGCTTGAACTGGTTCGAGAAGCGACCGCTTTTCGGAAAGCGAATCATCGTCACGCGCACTCGCAAGCAGGCCAGCGGATTGAGCTCACAATTGCGCGGTCTCGGAGCCGATGTCATTGAATTGCCAACGATTCGGATCGAGCCGCCGAGTGATCTTCGCGAGTTTGCGGAACTGGTGCAGGACGCGCACTCCTATGACTGGATCGTGTTCACCAGTCCGAATGGTGTCGACGCCTTTTTTGAAATGTTCTTCAAGCTCTACGACGACGCTCGGGAGATCGGCGGAGCGAGGATCGCAGCCATCGGCCCGGCAACGGCGCAGCGGATCAACAACTTTCATCTCCATGTCGATCTGCAACCGGCGGAATTTGTCGCCGAAGAAGTAGTCAAGGAGTTTGAAAAAGGAGGTGGCGTTGAAAACCTGAGGATTCTGATTGCCCGTTCAGAGAAGGCGCGGGACTTGCTCCCGAAAAGCCTGAGCGGCATGGGTGCCATTGTAGACGAAGCATTTGCTTACCAGACAGTTCCAGAAACGCGTGACGCGACCGGCGCCCGCGACCGTCTGATCAAGGACGGAGCTGATCTGATAACTTTCACCAGTTCATCAACGGTGGAAAACTTTCTCGACTTAAAACTGCCCTGGCCGTCGGGAATGAAAGTCGCGAGCATCGGCCCTATCACTTCGGCGACGGCGCGCGAGCGCGGGTTAACCGTCGATGTAGAGGCGAAACGCCATGACGTTGTCGGACTAATCGAGGCGATTAGGAAATTTTACGGCGTCTGATTTATGCCTGATGATTTCGCCAGCACGATGCAGGAACTGAGCGCGGCGGCGACGCTGGCGCAGGATCAAAAGTCCAGCAACGATTTCGCCTCACTTCTCCGCGAATTTCGTCTCGTTAGCGAAAGTGTGCAGAGCCTGGAGTCGGCCTTAATGCGCCGCGTTGAAAACATCGCCTCGATCATCCTGCCAGCGCATGCGACAGAGGCCGCTCACCAGTTTCAAAAAATCGAGGAAGGTCTCGAGTCCATCCGCGCGAGCGAATCGGTGAATCAGCGTCTATTTGATTCTTTGCACGAAGAGCTGCTGAAGTATCGGGACAATTTCCTCTACGAATCGTTGCAAAAACCGTTCGTGCGCGACCTCATCGGCGTCTTCGACGACCTCACCACTCTTGCCAGCCAGCTGAAGACAGCGGCGGAAGAGCGGAAATCCGAGCGATTGAAGCGGTGGCAGGAGAATCTGGCCAACGCCATTCACGGGCTGGTTGAAGTGTTCCATCGTCTGGAAGTAACGGAGGTGGAGTCAAAGGAATTCGTCGATCTGGCAATGCACCGGGTAGTGGCTTATGAAGCGACGAAACGGCAGGAAGACGACGGGCGAATCATGACCCGTGTCAAACGCGGCTTTATCTGGCGCGGCAACGTCCTGCGCCCGGAAGAAGTAATCGCTTTGCGTTGTCAGTGAACCCCGATCCGGTCTCAATCTCTCTCGTGCGACTGGTGTCTCGCATCAACCCGGGCAAATCAACCGAGGGCGCGGCACGAAAGTTGCACCAATCAGACGCGGGCGAAACTGCCCAATCGTCTTCTCCAAAAATGAATCAACGCAAAGCAGTCGGCATTGACCTTGGCACAACCTTCTCGGCTGTAGCGCATATCGATCCGTACGGGAAGCCTCAAATTATCCCGAACGCGGAAAGTGAACGCATCACGCCCTCGGTCATCCTTTTTGATGGGTCAAATGTGATCGTCGGCACGACGGCAAAAAACAATGCCGTGGCCGAACCGGAGAAGATCGTCGACTTCGTCAAGCGGGAGATGGGCAAGCCAAAAGAGCAATTTCACCGTGAATTTGGCGGCAAAGTTTATTCAGCCGAAGAACTGAGCGCTCTCATTCTAAAGAAGCTCAAGCTGGATGCGGAAAAATATCTCAAGCAACCGATCACCGATGCCGTGATCACCGTTCCGGCGTATTTCAACGACGCGGAGCGAACTGCCACCATCACCGCGGGGCAGCTCGCCGGGTTCAATGTTTTGCAAATCATCAACGAGCCTACTGCGGCAGCGCTTGCCTACGGTCTCGATAAGCTGAACGAAGACCAAACGGTGTTCGTCTTCGACCTCGGTGGCGGAACGTTCGACGTCACCATCATGCGGATCCAGGGCCAGCACATCAACATGATCGCGACCAATGGTGATCACCGGCTCGGCGGCAAAGATTGGGACGACATCATCGTCAATCACATGGCGGAGGAATTTGATCGCCAGCACGGCGAGAATCCGCTGCTCGACCTGCAAAGCTACCAGGATCTGCACACTCGCGCGTTATCGGCCAAGATTCAGCTTTCCAGTCGCATGCAGACGGCGGTCGTGCATCATCACAATGGCAAGAGCGTCAAGCTCGAGATTACCCGTAACGAGTTCGAGCGCCGCAGCCAGCACCTGGTCGAAAAATGCAAAACCATTTGTGAAATGGTGATGCAGGAAGCCAACATGACCTGGGATGACATCGACAAGATTTTACTCGTCGGCGGTATGACCCGGATGCCAATGGTCCGGACCCTGGTCTCGCAACTGACTAAGGCCCCGGTCATCGACGATGTGAATCCTGACGAAGCTGTCGCCAAAGGCGCCTCGATCCAGGCAATTTTATCGTTGCTTGAGGAAGAGAAAGTTTCCGGTGAGCAGGTTTTGCCGACCGATACCCGCGATCAGTTTGTTGGCCGCGAGGGCGGTCTCATCCAGGTCACGAACATCACCTCGCACACTCTCGGCGTCGTGCTTTGGGATGAAGTGCACCTGGAGGAATATGTTTTCCCGATGATTCGAAAGATGACAGCAATTCCCGCCCGCGCGCGCAATTCATTCGGCACCGCCATGTCGAACATGCAGCGCGCTGTTGTTCGGGTGGTGGAAGGCGAGAGCACGCTGCCTGGTGAATGCACGCCGCTCGGGATTTGTGACGTAGAGCTGCCGGCGTTTTTGCCAAAAGGTTCGCCGGTGGAGCTGACCTACGAATACAATGCCAACCAGGTCCTCGAAGTTTCGGTCGAGGCGAGTGGCAACCGCGCCAAGGTTTCCATCGAACGAAACACTGGTCTGGCGCCGAACGAAGTCGCACAGGCTGCGGCCAATCTGGGATCTCTGCGCGTAGCGTGATGGTGTGAAATGCGCAGTTGTTTTTCCAACTCCGCTGCCGGACGATCCCCATAAGTGGGATGGTTGGAGCAAATACAAGTCTACCAATCCTTACGAGCGGCTCTGTCTCGACTCCCAGCAGAATCCCACCAACGAACTGATCGAAGAGCATTGCCGCGAACTCTTGCGCTGGTGGCAGAAGAAACTGCCGCTCAAAAATCAGCCCAGCAATCCGGTCGCTCAGCTCCTTCGCGCCGGTCTTGACGAATCCTCCAAATACCTGACCGAAGCGCGGATTGAATTACTCGATCCAGAGCGGCGCAAGAAGGTTGATGCACTGTTGGCGGCGGAAAAAGAGCAACAGGCAATCGCCGAATTCAATAAGTATCTAGCTTATACCATCGCAGATGGCGGGCTTCGGCCGGATGAGGAAAAAGCTCTCCAACGCTTCGGTGCTGATCACGGGCTGTCCGAAGAGAAAGTCCTGCAATTCATTGAACAGAGATTACAAGAAACAGGCACTAAACGAATTGCTCCCGAGCCGGAGGCAAAACCTGAACCGATGGTAGCAGCGGCTCCCGGCGACGCCAGATCAGAATTTCTCCGCGTTCTGCAGCTCAGCGGCCTGGATAGCGAGTCCATGACCGACGATCAACGTGATGCTTTAATCAATATCGCGGAAAATTCCGGGCTTGACCCCAGTGACGCCGAGGACATGGTCGACGATTATCTCGAACAACTCGATCAAAAGCAGATTGCCGAGATCACAAAAGGGAAAACGAAAGGCGCCGCTACGCTGACGCCGAACGGGAACAGCGCAGTCAAAGTTGCGCCGAATCTCGCCACGGCAACTGCGGCAAAGGTTGAAGTTGTTCAAGAGTCATCTTCGGCGGCGGTGGCGCGTGGACCTGCGTTATCTCCGGAGCAGGAGCGGAAGCGCTATCCGAACTACACCAATTCACTCGGCGGCCAAATGTTTCTCATTCCTTCCGGAGAATTTATCATGGGCAATCCATTTCCTGGTGCGCCGCCGAACGAGACTCCGCATTGTCGCGTCACCATTACGCGGTTCTACATGTCGCGCTTTCCAATTACCAATGCACACTACGAAGCCTTTGATCCTTCTCATAAAAGCAAGAGGGCGTCGGCTACCGGTGATCGTCACCCGGTCGTTTACGTCAGCAGCGTGGAGGCGATGCGATTTTGTCAGTGGCTGAGCGCGCGTGAGCGCAAGAAATACCGGTTGCCGACGGAAGCGGAATGGGAATACGCTGCCAAGGGCACCGATGGGCGCAGGTATCCTTGGGGGAATTTCGATAAACGCGGCGATCTCGCGAATTTCGCTGATAAAAATACCTCGTTTGCCTGGAGCGATCAGCAGATCGACGACGGTTACCCCGAAAGTTCCCCGGTCGGGGCGTTTCCTCGCGGTGCCAGTCCATTCGGCATTGAGGACATGGCGGGAAACGTCTGGGAATGGTGCGGCGATTTTTTCGAGCAGTACAAGCCGGCACCGAAAGTAGATCCCCGCGGACCGACTAATGGTGCGAAACGGGTTTACCGTGGCGGCAGTTGGAAGTCGCGCTTCGCCAGTTTACGCACCACCACCCGCAGCGCCAATCTGCCAAACTTCTCCTGCAATGATCTGGGATTCAGGATTGTGTGTGAGTGCGAGTGAGCAAAAGGCCGGTCATGCCGAGCGGAACTCGAGGGGATCCCGCAGCGCTAGCTTAAACATTCGCACCGGATCCCTCGATTGACGCTCGGGATCACCGAAGCAATTAGCAATTACGATTTCACTTTCGGCGCGCCTGTAGCGGCGGTCTATGCCTGCGCTCATAGAGCGCCGCTACAAGACCTGCGCTTAGGGATTAAAGCGAAACTTTGTCCTGCCGCGCTTCGCGTTAGCTTTCGCTTTGCGCCGGCTCTTTTGCGATGGCGTTTCAAACGCCCGCAACCGTCGCACTTCGTCGAGGATGCCTTCTGCGTCCAGCTTGCTTTTCAGTCGCTTGAGCGCGCGATCTACTGGTTCGCCTTTTCGAACAATGACTTCTGGCATCAATTCACCTCGATTCCAAAAAATTTCCCGTTTCAAGCTCGGGCACGCCTAGTTTACTCCGGCCGTCCATCCCCCGTCAAATCGAAGTAGCAAACGGGAAGGGCCGCGTCCTAAGTCGCTGTCGCCGGCCCGGTTCGCTTGGTCGTAATCTCGCGCTGCAGGGTCACTTTGCTCCCACCCCGGGCTCGCGTCCACCAAAGCACAATCGGCGAAGCGATAAAGATCGAGGAATACGTGCCGACAGCCACGCCAATGATAATAGCGAGTGAAAAATCCCGCAGCACCGCACCGCCGAAAAAGAACAGACATAGAATCGGAATCAACGTGACCGTGCTGGTAAGGATGGTGCGGCTCAGCGTTTGATTGATACTCTCATTCATGATCTGCTCGATCGAGCCTTTGCGTCCGCTGGCCAGGCCCTCACGAATTCGATCATAAACCACAATGGTGTCGTTAATAGAGTAGCCGGCGATGGTGAGCACCGCGCCGACCATGGTGAGCGTCAATTCGCGGTGCAAGAGCGAGAACATTCCCACCGTGATCAGAACGTCGTGCAACAGCGCCACAATCGCGCCCACCGCAAACGAGAGCTCGAAACGCAAGGTCACGAAAATCAAAATTCCAAGAATGCCGAGTCCGAGCGCGATGAGGGAACTGCGCGCCAGCTCGCCGCCAACGAGTGCGCCGACTCGTTCCGAGCCTTCCACCTTGAACTGCGCCTGTGGCATTGCGGTCATGATCTGCTTTTCCACCTGATCGCTGGTGTGCAACGGCGTCCGCACCGTGATGTAATTCTTACCGGCTTGGTTCGATTCCTGAATGGACGCGTCCGCCAAATTAATGGGCGCTAATGCGTTCCTCACCTGCCCGACGTCGATAGTCTGCGGCGAACTCAAAGTGATCAGATCGCCGCCGCGAAAGTCGACACCGAAATTCTTTTCTCCGCGGATGTAAAACGAGCTCGCGCCGGCAACAATCAACGCCAGCGAGCACATGCAAGCCAGGAAACCCTTCCCAAGAAAGTCGATGTTCTGCGCAGAAATGAGATGCAACATCGAGACCTTTTTCAGCCGGGTATTATCCACCAGGGCTTCGAAGATGTTGCGTCCGACAATGAGCGCAGTGAAAAGCGAGGCCAGAATTCCCAGCGTGAGCGAAATGGCAAAACCTTTGATCGGGCCGCTTGCTCGCCAGAATAAAATCACGGCCGTGATCAGCGTGGTAACGTTAGCGTCAAAAATCGAACTGAATGCCTTTTCATAGGCGGCCTCGATCGCGACCTTGAGCGACTTGCCGAGCGCGAGTTCCTCCCGCAATCGCTCGTAAACCAACACGCTGGCATCAACTGCCAGACCAATCGTTAAAATAATTCCCGCGATACCCGGCAAGGTGAGCACAAAATGGAACATCGTGAGCGCGCCCATGAGCAAGACGATATTCACCAGCAGGGCCAGGCACGCGATGAGACCGGGAATGCGGTAGTAAAGGGCCACGCACACCAGCGTAATAGCGAGCCCGACCAAGCCAGCCAGAATGCTGGCACGGATCGAGTCGGCTCCGAGGGTAGGGGAGACGCTGCGCTCTTCTTCGATGCTGACCGGCGTTTGCAGCGGATTCTCCAGCACGCTGGCAAGCCCACGCGCTTCCTTTTCGCCGAAATGACCGGTTATGACCGCATCACCACCGTAAATCGCATCGCGAATAACCGGCGCCGATTGTATAACTCCGTCCAGTACGATGGCGAAACGATGACCTTTGTATTGCTCCGTAATTTGACCGAATTTTTTTGCGCCCTCGCCATCGAATTTCAACTGCACCGTCCACCCCTCGTTGCCGTAGAAAGCGTGTGATTCAGTTACCCGATCGCCGCCAAGGTCCGCCTTCTTCTTTACCAGCAGCCGCTCGGTCGTTGTGTTTTCGTTTTCGTCGCCTACGTGCTTATAGTTTTCGATTCTGTATTCCGGCGGAATAACATCAGTGCCTTTATCGATGGCGGCTAATCGTTCACCATTGTCCGGATAAACGAGGCGGAACTCGAGCTTGGCCACGCGCGATAACTGGCCGCGCGCTTCCTGAATTTTTGCCGTATCGAGACCAGGAATCTGGACCAGAATTCGGTCTTGGCCGACCGGACTGATGATTGGTTCGCCTCCGCCGAAGTAATCAACTCGTTTGCGGATGACCTCCACTGCTTGGTCCAACAGACCCGGCGTGACCGGCTTATCCTTGTCCAGTTGCTGAAGCTTGATCAGGAACGAGGTGCCGCCTTTGATGTCGAGACCAAGGGCAATTCTCTTCTCCGGAGGCCAGATTGTCGCGATGCTGAAAGCAACCAGCATGGCTGCCAGCAAGAGAGCGATCAGGTGTTTGCGCAGCCCGGAATCAGTCGCGAAATACCAGCCGAAAAGAACGAGCAACAGCAGTCCGCAAAAAAAAGTCAGGGCGGGACTCATACCAATTGCGGATTGGCGATCATCAGCTCGTCATGCTGCCTGCTGCGTCGGAGCATGTTGACGAAGGCGGGAGCGTAGCGAAGCGGAAACGCCAGTCCCGCTCGGACCGAAGGATCCCGTGGCGTCACCTTAAACGTTTCATTACAGGATCCCTCGACTGCGCTCGGGATGACGTAGTTTCTCATATCACTCCGCTGATTTTACCACAGTCGCGATAGCCGACTTATCCATCTCGATTTTCACGTTATCGGCAACTTTCACAATCACGGTCGAATCCTTGACATTAGCAATGAGGCCATGAATCCCGGAGCTGGTCACCACGCGATCGCCGGTTTTCAGCGCGTTGACTAATTGTTGCTGCTGCTTTTGCCGCTGACTTTGTGGTCGGATCAAAACGAAATAGAAGATGATGACGAAAAAAATGAGCGGCACGAAAAGGTTGAACCCGCCTCCCGGACTGGGCGCGCCGCCGGGCGATCCTGTTTGCGTTTGGGCAAGTAGCGTAAGCAGGGTCATCAGAGGAGTCCGAGCTTAATCCTGCTGGCGTCGCCTGCAATTTTTTAGTTGGGGAGATAGACTTGCTGTCGAGATCGTGTGCAAGGCGCTCCCGCGAGCATGTAATCCTGAGTCGCGTGGGGCGGCGAAGGACCGGTCTCGCCTGATGCTTTTTTGGCTGAGGACGACCACATCGCAGCATGTGATGCGTCCGCTGCTCTCAAGGAGCGGCTGTTTCCAACTGCCGAACCTAATTACAAGCGATTTAATTGCTCAAACATACTATGTTAAGGCGACTTATCAGTCGCAATGGTAAATTCGGCAGCCTGGAGACTGCCGTTCCTTGAAGTCGCGCCTACATTCGAGCTGCTGCCCCCAGAACGTCACGATCGTGAGCTTTATATCCACTAACGAAACGCGAGCGAAATTCATCGAAACATCCCTTCTCAATCTCCTCGCGCGCCGTTCGCATTAATTCGAGATAGAAATGCAGGTTGTGCAACGTAATTAAGCGCAGCCCGAGAATCTCTTCGGCTTTGATCAGGTGACGGATGTAGCCGCGCGCATATTCCCGACAGGCCAGACACGCACAGCCCGACTCGATCGGGTTCTTGTCCTGCGCGAACTCAGCATTCTTTAAATTGAGTGTGCCTGATGCCATGAAAGCGGTGCCGTTACGCGCCAGTCGCGTCGGCAGCACGCAATCGAACATGTCCATACCGCGCGCGATCAACTCCAGTAACTGTGGCGGTGTCCCCAGTCCCATCGCGTACCGTGGCTTGTCTTCCGGTAAAAATGGCGCACTCGCTTCTACCGCGCGCATCATTTCCTCTTCCGGTTCGCCCACGCTCACTCCACCAACGGCATAACCATCAAAGCCAATCTCGACTGCAGCTAACGCGCTTTGCTTCCGCAATTCCGGAAACGTTGCCCCCTGGACGATGCCAAAGAGCAGTTGCGGCGTTGTAGCTGCCGCCGTCACCGGCGGCAGAGGGACCGACTCCGCACGTGTGGTTCTGCCGCTGCGGACGCCGGCGGCTGCATCCTTGCATCGCCGCGCCCACCTCGCCGTCAATTCCATGCTGCGCGCCGCGTAATCGTACTCACAGGGCCACGGCGGGCATTCGTCCAACACCATCGCGATGTCGCTGCCGAGCGCGTCCTGAATTTCCATTACAATTTCCGGCGAAATGAAAGCCGGCGTTCCGTCGACGTGATTTTGGAAATGGACGCCCTCGTCCGTGATTTTGCGCAACTTCGCCAGTGAGAAAATTTGGTAGCCACCGCTGTCTGTTAAGATCGGGCCATCCCAACTCATAAACGCGTGTAATCCGCCAAACCGGCGAATCACGTCGAGCCCTGGTCGAACAAACAGATGGTAAGTGTTGCCGAGCACGACTTGCGTCTGCAGCTTGCGCAACTCTTCCGAGCTGACCGCCTTGACGCTTCCCTGCGTCCCGACCGGCATAAATGCGGGAGTTTTGATTGCGCCGTGCACAGTTTTTAGCTCTCCCGCTCGCGCTTTTGTGCTTTTATCCGTCGCTATTACTTCAAACATTGGCGAAACCTTGGAAACGATCGCGCCGCTCGCAAGCAGCCAGCAGTGCTGGCGCCGAAGAGAGATCACGTGGCGAATCTCCTATGGTATGGTCCTCGCCATCATCTTTGGCTGGGCAATCTGGCAAAGATTCACCTTGCCGCCCTATCCAATTGCGGATCCCGATACCTGGGGTTATCTCTCGCCTGCGCTGCGAAGATTGACCGGCGCCGAATTCGGGCACACTAACGGCCGCAATTTCCTTTACCCGGGCTTCCTCTTCTCGCTCCTTCACCTTTTCGCGGATTTTCGGGCGATCACAATTGCGCAGCATTGCCTCGGACTTTTCGCCGGCGCATTTTTTCTGCTTACCTGGAACCGCACGCGCGTTTTGGTTCCTGATCCGCGCATCGGTCGCCTCGGTCATGACCTCGTCGGGTTGGTTGGAGTCGCCGTCTTTCTCCTACAATGGCAAACCATCATTTTTGAGAACGAGATTCGGCCCGAAGCCATCTGCGCATTTGTCCTCAGCATCACCTTTTACTTTCTCATCCAATTTGTTGCCTGCCTTTTTCTCGAAAACCGGCCTCTCGCCACTACGACATACGCC
>JBKPQI010000136.1:0-7596 GCA_046733975.1 Verrucomicrobiota bacterium | reverse complement strand
CGGCTACAGGGGGGCCGCGCGAAGCCTGTGAATAACTTGTGTACAAACCGGTCCGTTTCCTTGCATTTTGTTCACAGCTTTTTGTGAACAGCCGGGCGCGTTTCCCATCACTGCCGTGATCGGCGTATGAACCTGTCACAAATTCGAACAGCTCTCGGTCATGCCGGGGTGCGGCCGGCCAAAAAACTCGGACAAAGTTTTCTTCACGACCAAAACCTTGCACGCTGGATCGTCCAACAGGCCAATATCAGTGCGAACGATTTTGTTGTGGAGATCGGAGCGGGCCTGGGCGCACTCACGGGCGAGATTTTGCGAAGCGGTGCACGTTTGCTCGCGCTTGAAAAAGATGCACGGCTCGCCAATCTTCTGCGCGACAAATTTTCCAATCCTCGATTTGAAATTCGCCATTGCGATGCGCTTGAATTCGACACGCGCATTTTGTTTGCCGAACGCAACGTGAAAGTAATCGGGAATCTTCCCTACTACATTGCGAGTCAGTTGCTATTGCGCTTCATCGATTTTCCCAGTTGTATCTGCTTGGCGCTGTTCATGTTACAGGATGAAATGGCTCGGCGGCTTTCGGCAAAGCCGCGAACCGGCGATTACGGTGCGCTCACTTTGCGGCTGCAACTGCATCACCACGTCGAATACCTTCGAAAAATTCCACGAACCGTTTTTTTCCCGCAGCCTGAAATCGTGTCAGCGATCGTTCGCTTCAGACCGCGCGACGAAAGCCAGATCGGAATTTTTGATTACAACACCTTTCGCGAGCTTGTGAAGAGCGGATTTTCGCAGCGACGGAAACAACTGCGCAATTTACTCGACTGGGGTTCGAGCAAATGGGAAGACACCGCCGAAAAAATCCGGGTTCCATTGACCGCGCGGGCCGAAGAACTCTCACGAGAACAATGGATCGCGTTGGCTAATCTGATCGTGCCCGACGATCGAAAGCCATCAGTGCAAGCGGCTCCTGAACAGTTTCCCATTGTCGATGAAAATGATCGGAAAATTGGCACCGCCAGCCGCCGCGAAGTCCATGAGAATAACTTCCGCCATCGTGCCGTCCACATCCTGATTTTTAACGAGATTGGGGAACTGCTTTTGCAGAAGCGCTCCCCTTGGAAAGATCGCCATCCTCTGCTTTGGGACTCCAGCGCCGCCGGCCATGTGGAAGCTAACGAGCAGTATGACGAAACCGCAGCCCGCGAAGTGAAGGAGGAGCTAGGCGTTGCCTTACAGCTTCAACCAATCGGCAAGCTCCAGGCATCGCAGAGGACCGGCCAGGAATTCATTACCGTTTATCATGGCGAGCATAGCGGACCGTTTTGCTATCCGCCGGACGAAATTAGCGCGGTCGAGTTCT
Organism: Verrucomicrobiota bacterium; assembly: GCA_046733975.1. Lineage (GTDB taxonomy): Bacteria > Verrucomicrobiota > Verrucomicrobiia > Chthoniobacterales > UBA10450 > AV69. The sequence continues at coordinate 6,233 of JBKPQI010000136.1, read as the reverse complement.
TTCCGATCGATGTCGTGGAACGCTGGCTGGCGAATAAGCCTGGCGATTTTGCACCGGGATTTGTCGAATCCTGGCGGTTGTATAAGGCCAGCTCGGGCAAACAACGAATGGTTGTCTCCGACTACCGGCCTGACGCAAGCGATTTCTAATCGCTCAAAATGAGACGACCTGTCTGTCGTTTCTTCAACAACGGCCCGTCTGGAGACAGCTGTTTCTTGAAGCGTTTGGTCAAATCGCACTGGCGGAATGGCCGGACGAGCGGAAGCTCGTGCCTCCGAATTTCGGGCGCGACCCGAAAAGTGGTGGCGACGCTATTTCAACCCAACCAAGCTCGGTTCCGGCAGATTCCAGCTTTGCCATTTCGCCAGGTAATCCGCCTTCGTTAGCAGCGCGTAGCATGGGTGTTTCGGCGCACGCAACCAGCTCACAAGACGAACCAGGTCTGGTTCGGCCATTGTCGTGCACCCGGTCGTTGGTCGATTCACGCCCCGACGAATGTGAAAAAAGATTGCGCTACCGTCTCCGGGCACTGGCGGATCGGAATTGTGCCGGATTTCGACAAGCCAGCGATAGGCAAAATCGCCGCCTCGCATTTTTTCATGGCTGTAATTGTCCGGCGGATTATGCGGATCGATCACGATATGCCGATTGTAATTCGGCGACTGCGGATCGTCGCTCCAGACATCGGCCTCGGTCACCTGATGGAATGGATAGTCTGATCCCGGTGGCAATGCCGCATCGTAGGTGAACACTTCGCCAATCCTAAAAATGCCGGCGGGAGCACGACCATCGCGCTCATGTTTTCGGAGACCAGCTTGATCCTGACCGGCGATGCCCGTTCCCCAGGCGAGCCCGTTTTTCCCAAACAGCACCGGCACTGGACCAGCATGCGTCTGCCACTTGCCTCCCAGCTTATCCAGCAGATACAAATGGCCATGCACGGAATTCCAATCGGGAGCAAGAGCTACGATAAGCTGCCCGCAGTTGTCGGGAAGAGCTGCGGCATGAGCGTTGCTCGCGATTGCAACTGCGATTAACGAGATGAGAGATGGTCTGTAATTCACCTTACGCTTCGTCTTGATCGCGCCCACACTGCACGTGTTTTCCGGATGAAACAAAGATTAATCATTTGCGCCACGCTGCTGGTTCTGGTTTTTGCGGTGCACTCCCCGGCCTTGCGGGCCTCATTTGTATGGGATGATACCGCTCTCGTGTTGCGCGATCCGTTGATCCGCAGTTGGCGACTGATTCCGGAAGGATTTCAACATTTTCTCTTTGTCGATGCTACTCCATCAAATTTTTATCGACCCTTGCAGCGGCTGACGTACACGCTGGAATATTGGGCGTTCGCATTCCGTCCGGCTGGCTACCATTTCACTAACCTCTTGTTGCACAGCGCCGCCGCAATCGCGCTGTTTCTTTTCGCGCTCGAGTTCCTCAAGTTCTATCAAGGTAGCGGCGGTTCACCGAACCGCCCGCGTACGCCAGTCCAGGCGATTGAAGTCAATCGCCCCTACCTGATCGAATGGAGAAACCTGGCCATTGCAGCGCTTGCGTCGCTCGCTTGGGCTCTCCATCCGGTCCATTCCGGAGTCGTCGACTATGTTGCCGGCCGTGCTGATTCGTTGGCCGCGGTGTTCGGTTTCACAGCTTTATATTTCCTCGTGCGCGACCTCAATCTCGACCGAGCCCCAGCGTGGAAATATTATGTCCTCGCTGGCCTGGCCTTGCTGGGGAGTGCCCTGAGCAAAGAGAGCGGTCTGGTTTTCGCCGCTCTCGCGATCGTTTTGATCGTGCTGGCAAAAAAGTGGAAGGCATTTCCGGCCTTCGGAGTCGCCGTTGTTTTTGTGATCACCATCTACCTGACGCTGCGCAATCAGGTGTCGGCGGTTGAAGTACCGCGGCTTTCACCGCCGGCTCCGGCCCTGGTCCGGCCGATTATCACCGCGCGGGCGCTGGCGGAATACGCCGGAATTGTGATCGCGCCGATGAATCTGCACATGGAGCGTGATGTCGAAAACCATCCATGGGGATACAATCCCACCAGCGTGACTGCCGGCGCGTGGCGCGAACTGCAAACCATCGCCGGCATAATTATACTCGGTGTGTTGCTGTGGTGGATGTGGCGAGCATGGAAGCGTGAGCCGCCAATCTTCGCACTTTTAGTCTGCGCTGCGGCCTCATACTTGCCCATCTCCGGTTTGTTTTCATTGAACGCAAATATCGCCGAGCATTGGATCTATTTCCCGTTAGCTTTTCTTCTGCTTGCGACCGCCCTGCAGCTCGCGGCAATGATGGAGACGAACCGAAGCGCTCTTTCCTGGGCAATAGTAATCGCTGCGATCTGGATAATTTTTCTCGGCGCGCGCACATTTTACCGCGCCCAGGACTGGCACGATCCGCGAACCTTTTTTACCCGCACCATGGCGACGGGCGGAGACTCAGCCCGCATGTTGATTAACCTAGGGGGGATCGAGCTATCCGACGGTCACCTCGAGAGCGCGGAAACGCTGTTCCAGCGCGCTCTCGCGAAAAACCCGGAGCAACCATTCGCCTTGCTCAATCTCGCGGCTGTCGCGTTGAAGCGAAACGATCTCAAGGCGGCGCGAACTTTCCTCGAGCGCGCACAGAAAAATCCAGTCAGTCTGGCCCAGGCGGAGGAAATGCTGGCGCTGATGGACCAGAGGGAAAAAGGCAAAATCAATTTACTGCGGCTGCGCCTCGCTTCGCGAACGGATCCGCCGTCGTGGGCGATTATGCGACGGTACCTTGCCGGTCTCGCCGTCAGCGGACAACTGCCAAAGGCCGTCGCAGAATTGCGGCTTTTGCTGCAAACGGAGTGGTATCGCGCGGAATCCTGGCAACTCTTTAGTGAATATCTAATCCGCCTTGGACAAACCGAAGCAGGCGCCAAAGCATTGGCCCAGGCACGCGCTTTTGATGTTCATCTGAAGGATCGCTGATCGGAATTTAGTCTCTTGTGGCTACAACCGAGCGACGGCGGACTGCCGATACTTAAGCGGGCGATGCCTCCCCGGTCGCCCGTTGTTTCGGGAGTAAACATTATGAAAACATCTACATTAGCGATGGCATCGTTGTTGGGTTTGGCGATTGCCAACGGTCAGGCACAAACCCAAACCTCGACTACGACGACGACCTATGTGCAGGCGAGCAAAATCGTCGGCATGAAGGTTAACGACTCCAGCGGTCAGCAAGTTGGAGTAGTGAAGGACGTCGTTCTGGATCGCAGCACCGGGTGCATGGCTTACACGGTATTATCTACCGGCGGCGGGACCGGCACACACACAACTACTACTACGACAAAAACTGTGGCCGTGCCTTGGACGGTTTATACGACAACAGCCGATCCGAGCGTGATGACCGTGCGCGTCGAGCGCGACCGAGTCTACAATGCGCCGGCCTTCGATTATGCGCGAATCAACGAATACTCCAATAGCGGTTACATCAACAATATCTATTCTTACTACGGCGTAGCGCCTGGCGCGGGCATCGGCGTTGGCGTCGGGGCGACGAACACGACCGGTACTTACAACACGCAAAACGCACAAACTGGCGTAACCGGTCAGGCCAATGCCGCCGCGTCACCAAACGTCGCCGCTTCACCGAACGCTGCTGCTTCACCTGCGGCGACAGCAATGGCATCGCCGGCCGGCGCAGCAGCTAACGCGTCACCGACCGGCACACCGAAAGCTTCGCCGACATCAAGTGCTGCAGCGTCACGCCGGTCCGGCAGCAACTCGAAGGGGACTGCTGAAGAAAATACCGGCGAGCGAAGGGCTCATCACCATGGTGAAAGTGGCGCCACGGCTTCTCCGAACTCGAGCAGTGAAAGCGCGACGTCGGACGAAGGCACAAGCGAGCACAAGGCTACCCGACATCATAAGACGAGCGGCGAAGAAAGTTCCGCAGAAACCGGTAGTTCGAAAAAGCACGAGCGGAGCAGGGAAAAATCTGAATCTGAGGCTGAACCAACTGCTACTCCGTAATCTTGCTTATCGGAAGACGCGGGAGAAGCACTCCCGCGTTTTCCATTATTGATCGATGGCAGTCATGCTCGATTGCCACTCAGTTCGATCTTCTCGGTATCCGCGGGCAGATATTTTGCAGCCCAGAACCACAGACAACCAGCGGCAAACATCAATACCGCTACTCCCCAGAGCGCGACGTTCATGTTCCACCGATCCCGCGCTATGCCGATTAGCCATGGCGACATCGCATCACCGAGCAAATGAATAATGAAAATGTTAAGTGCGAACGCGCTGGCCCTGACCAGTGGCGGCGTCACGTTGGCCAACGCAGTGTTTGAAGGACCCGTGTTGAAGAACAGGAAGAAAATCGCAACGAAAATTATGAACCATGCTGACGGGAAATGGACGTAGATGATCCCTACAGTGGCCGGAACTGAAAGCAGCATTCCCGCTCCCGAGACGAGAAAATAGGAGCTCGGAAAATGTTCCCGCAACTTGTCGCCAGTCCAGCCTCCAAGCAACGTCGCCAGCAGACCTGCCGCAGCGGTGATTCCACCGAAAACCAGATTGATGTGTCCGAGCGAGTGTTCGCCAGCTCCGAATTCCGCTGCGCGATCGAGGAAAATGTAGTCGGGCATCCAGGCTGAAAATCCGCCGATGGCGAAAGTCATCACTGTCATCGCCGCAGTGTTCAGGAGATAGGACCGAATTCGAAGCAGGCCAACGTAATCGCGCAGGCGCGGCTTGAATTCTGTTTTCACGTCTGAAGTCTTGCGCGGCTCCCGCATGAAAAAGCAAAATGCCGCCAATAAAATTCCCGGCGGCACGACAAGGTAGAATGCCCAGCGCCATCCGAGAACATCGCCAATCTTGCCGCCAAAGGCGTAGCCGAGCGCGCTCCCCACGGGGATCGCCACATAAAACCACGCCAGCACCCGTCCGCGACTTGTTACCGGATAAAGATCCGCGATGATCGTGGGCGCGGCTGGTCCGTAGGCAGCTTCTCCGACTCCCACGAATGTCCTTGTGCAAAGCAGAATCCAGAACGAGGTCGCTAAACCCGACCAACCGCTGGCCAGACTCCAGAGCGCAACGCCAGTTCCGACCAAAAGCCACCGCGAGAATCGATCGGCCAGCAGACCAAAAACCGGCGCCATAAGAAAGTAAGCGAGTAAGAATGCCGACGTCCACCACCCGGCTTTGAAGTTTTGATGTGGATCCCCTGCGAGGAATTCCTGTTTGAGCGTCGGCAAAACCGCCGCCAGCACGTAGCGATCGATGTAATTAAAAAGATTGATGGCGAGCAAAAGGGCCACGGCCCGGTTGGCGACGGACTTCTGCTCGTTCGTCATGACGCGATTGCAGAGTGAGACCGGGCAATTGTAAACGTAAAAGAAATGTGCCTGGTCATCCGAGCGTCAGTCGCGGATCTCGCTCACGTTACCTCAAAGGTTGCGCGTCGGGATTCCTCAACTTCGCCCGGAGTTGACGATTTGAGAAAGCGCTAGACTTAGAATGAGAGAATGCTGTCACATCCGTGAGATGCCTTGTAATGAGACGGACAAATCGTAAATGATTCCGGGAGATTCGACTTCTGAGCGTGCGTTCTATTTCTTTGCCTGCGGCATCGCCCGCTTTGTTTACCGGGTAAAGGGAATCGGACTGCAAAATCTGCCGCCGGGCGGGTTCTTGCTCGTTCCTAATCACATCACCTGGGTTGACGCGATCATATTGCAACTGGCCTGTCCACGACCGGTTCGATTCATCATCGACGAAGAATTTTATCAAAAAGCGGTGCTGCAGCCGCCATTGCGAATGGTCGGTGCCATTCCGATCGACCGCCGTAAACCGCGCGAGGCAATTCGGCGCGCCACTGAGCAACTCGAAGCCGGACAAATCGTGTGCATTTTTCCTGAAGGCCAGCTCTCCCGCACTGGCACACTGGCGCGGTTGCAGCGCGGCTACGAAATGATCGCTCGCCATGCTGGATGCGCGGTGGTGCCGGTTTTTCTCGATCAACTCTGGGGATCAATCTTCTCATTCCGCGGCGGAAAATTTTTCCGCAAATGGCCGAAGCAATTTCCATATCACGCCACCGTTGTCTTTGGTAAACCGCTTCTGGCGCAGGAAGCTACCCTCGCCCGAGTCCATGAAGAGTTGCTGAAGCTCGGTGCGGCCTCTTTCGAACAACGGCCGCAGCTGCGTCAACATCTCGCACGTCGCGCTCTTCGCGGACTTAAGCGG
>JBKPQI010000135.1:0-8936 GCA_046733975.1 Verrucomicrobiota bacterium | reverse complement strand
CGTGATACGGGCAGTATGATTTGCCCGGTGGAATGCGCACCAGGGCGAGATCAAATGGATGTCGTTTGCTAAGATCGAGCGAGTTGGCTTCACGTCCCAGCGCGACTGAGACTTCCTTCAGATACTTGTGAAACTTACCCCATGGTGAACGCCGTTCTTCTTCCGGAATGTTAGTGAGGTTCACCTTCTTCATTTAAATCGATTAGCTATGAGTGAACGTCGATATCATCGCGCCCGTGGCAGCGATCTTAAGTTGTAACCCGGAGCTTATGCGGGATATCGCCGCGAACTAACGACAACTTACTCGACTAGTGGCCGCGAGGGAAATGAAAGCTCGAGTCCTCATAAGAAGCGCCAACGAAAATCTGCGTCTTTTCGTTTCCTGCCTCTCCCATGATGTAACCTCGTTTGAGCTCGCCGCCGTACTTGCCGGCAGATCTTCCGTATAAAAAGCCAACTTCTCCGCTGGCATAATCGAACTTGGACAGTGAATCTGTCAGTCGCTCGGTCAGGCTCCTGCTCGATTTACCGGCGGGAGACGTGACTGATGTTGCCGCCACTGGTTCACTCCAGGTCAAACCGAGTAATTGGTTTGAGGAATTGAAATTGGAGAGCGGCGAGTCGCTTCGAAACAGATTTGGATTATCGAGTCTGAAGTTGTCGGGCTGCTGCGCCCGGCATGCAGGTGAGATAATCGAAGATGAACACAAACCAGCAAACCCCGTCATAGCCAGCAACAAGCCCTTGTTCATTGCGCAATGCACAATCAAATCGCCAGATGCGCCAGCGAAATTTTTTGGTTGCCTTGATGATGGCAAATAAACTTGCGTGGGGCGTTGCGTGTCAGCAGTTGCCTGCGCCCGGGGTCCGGCTGGACGGGCAAAGATCCTGCGCGCTTACCGGTAAAATACTTTACTTTTCCCAGCCGACTAAGTGCTTTGAGACTTCCTGCACCGTCCACTCTCCCACCTCCAGGCCTTGCTCGTAACCGACGGTGCAAGCCAGCCGGAAATGGATGCCAACGAGCATGCGGGAGATGGCGTTTTCCTTCGCTGCATCAGAGATGCGGTAGAAGGTGCGCGGCGGGACCGGAATTGTGCTGGCGAAGGTAAATGTGTGCCTGTCCCCTTGAAAGAACCAGATCAGAACAGCGGAGGCAGCGCCGCCTGCGGCGGCATGAGCCGACGGATAATCGGGCACCGGCGGCGTAAGCAGCAATGGCTGCCAGGAGAGATCCGGAACAGTTAAGCGATTTCCATCGTTGCCGGCGCGCTGGATCGCTGTGATCGGACGCCAGAAATTGTAAACATACTTCGAATCGACGGACGCGATGTAGGCATCGGCGATTGCGGCATTCAAGGCCGCGAAGAGACGTGCGTGCTCGAGCAGCGTGTTCGACTGCTGTGCAACCAGCAGTCGCGCGATGCGGTTCCAGGCAAACGATGAGTTCTCATACCAGAACAATGCCAGCTCTGTCTGGTCAGCAGTGCGACAGGCGCTGTCTTGCGAGCCGAGCGCTTTGATTTCGTTGAAGTCGAAAGTGTACTCGAGATCGCGCACGGTGTAAGGCGGCGGCGCGCGAAACTGGCGTCCGCTGTTGAGCACGAACGGTGTCACTTCTCCCCATTTTGGGACGGCGGCGTAACCATTGAAGGGCGGGCCATCAAATGGCGGGGTGGGTTGATAGTCACCGGGTTTAGTGCCCGGTGTATAAGGCCCTTCGGCGTTAGCGGAGCCGTCGTTGGCGCGAACGGCGAGTTTTCTCGCAGCGGCGGTGGCGCCGAGATATATGCCTCGAGCCTTGGCAGGCCCATCAGGAATCGCCGCCAGCTCGGTCGCGAGCAAGCTGTTGAATTTGCTCGCGCCGCCGGGGAATTGGTTAACGAGCACATCGTGCGCAGCTTGCGATACGGCAGCGGCTTTGCTGAATGGTTTCGCAGCGGCATCATCACCGGTGATCGCATTGAGCATGGCGATGTGAGCCATCGCGTAAACGCGCGCCTCAGCGAACGGCGGCATTCCCGGAGGCGGCAGCGACTCGGAGTAGGAAGTCATGGCAATGTTCCAGTCAATGACTGGGTCAGCAAAGGCGCTCGCCGAGAGCGCGAGCACGCTGGCCGCAAATAGCAGGGGATGGATGGATCGGGAAAGTGCGGAGCTTTTCATAGGAAGGATGTTTCGAGTTTGAGTGATCGTCTTCACCTACTTCCAAAGGGAAACAGCGCGTGCCGCTGCAGAAAAAATGCTGGTGCTGCGAAGAAAGCACGCCGTGGCGCCCCACATTCGAGCGCCAAAATTCTGTAGAAGAGGCGCCTTCTCTTTCGGGCGAAGATTGCGATGAGAGCGAGCGGCACGCCTCTGCGCCGCAATTTCTGCTTCTCAGACCACTTCTAATAAACCGTGACTGGCTCCGGGCTCTCCACGATGTTCCTAAAACGCGGATTGCTTCGAAGTGAGTCCCAGTCACGCTGCACGCGGAGATCCGCCCAGGTAATGCTGGCGATGTGTCCGCCGTCGACTTGGCCAGGCCGGGTCAGAAGACCTTCCAGCAACGTGATCGCTTCTTCGATCTTATCGCACTTGGCAAAAATGAGCGCGAGATCGGAATTGGCCAGGTCCTTGTAAAAGGTAGGCGCCAGTTCGACGGCGAGTGTTCCTTCCCTGATCGCATCTTCTTTCCTGCCGGCCAGGGCGAGGATAATACCTAACGAGGAATGGTTTTCGAAAGAGACTGGATCTTGCCTGACCTTTTCCTGAGCGAGCTTAATATCCGCCTCGAGGGTCGCGGCCATCCGCTCGGGCGGTTCATGGCGCGCCGATTGAATCCGTGCCAGCATCACGTTCTTGGAGGGAAAATCGAGCTCAGCAAACTTCTCGGGTGGAATTGCGCCGAGTTCCCGCTCTGCCTCGTCATAATTGCGCGCGATCATGGCAAGCTGATAGGCCACCATGTGGAGGTCGAACTGATCGGCTTCCGGATCGGCCCTGAGGCGATTCAGGCAATTTTGAAATGGTGCGATGCTGCCCGTGGCATAGAACTCGTCGAGAGCGAGCCCGACATCGCATCCGATGTTTTTCTGGCTTTCACCGCTTTGCTTCGCCATGACCGAGTTAAGTCGGATGCGCACGCGAGTCGCGACCGTCCAATTCCGCACCGCGCGGTAACTGAAAGCCAGGCCGCTTAGTATTTCGGCGTTTTCGGGATCGAGCGTCACCGCTTTTTCGAAATCGTCGAAGGCGCGCCGCCAGTTGCCCTGTCCCCGGTGAATGAAACCTGTGGTGCGAGCGACCTCGGACGAATTCGGTAGCAACTCGGAGGCGCGGGCCAGTTCAATCAGAGCTTGGTCGAAGTTTTCTTCGCACCGATAAAAGTAATAAGCATGCGCCAGATGCGCTTCGCCCAGCTCCGGTTGTAAACGCAGCGCTTCTTCCGCTTCCGTTCGCGCCTTGAGTTTGCCTGCTTTCGGACGGAGCTGCGCCACAAGCCCAGAAAGTTCTGCGCGAGCGAGAGCAAAGTTGGGATCGAGATCAATCGCCTGTTGAAGGAAACGCTCAGCCGCCTCTTCATCGGGCGTGTGCGCAAAAGGCCTGTGAGCGCTCTCCAATCCGCGCAGATAGGCGAGATAGGCTTCGGGATTCGCGGTTAGCTTGATTGCGGCGGCGCTTTTCTCGCTTGGAGTAAGCACAGCACGCAGCTCGCGCGCGATTTCCAATGCCAGCTCGCCCTGCAACGAAATTGTGTCAGTCAAGGTGCGGTCGTAATGTTGCGACCAGACCTGATTATCATTTCGGGTGTCGATCAATGCGACGTTCACCACAACGCGGCTGACCGATCGGCGCACGCTGCCTTCCAGAACATGGGCCACCTGGAGTGCCTGTCCGATCTCGCGCAGCCTTCCCGCCACCGCTGCACCACGATAGTTCATGACCGAAGCGCGCCCGATTACTTTGAGATCTTTGATCTTGCCGACACTGGCCAGGATATCGTCCTGAATGCCATCGGCGAAAAAGGCGTCATCCTTTTCCGCGCTCAGGTTCTCAAATGGCAGGACGGCGATGGATTTCTCGGGAATAGTAACAACCGCTGGTTGAGTTGGGCGAGTTCGATGGGACTGGAACCAGAAAGCTCCGCCTACCGCTGCCAGAGCCAAAATTGCAGCTAAAGCCCAGGCGACTCTTCGTCGCCGCGCACCGACAGCTTGCAGGTGCCGTAAACAGCGAACCTTCTCCGGTACGGCGGGGTTGCCCACTTCGCCATCGAACAAATTAGCGATTCCGATCTTAACTCCGTGCTTCACTTCCATCTCACCGAGGTCATGAAGCTGCGGCTGCCATCTACTATACTGGCCAAGATCGCCCGCGACTCGTCTCGAGAGCAGAATGTGCCCGGCATCGCCGCAATCCATCACCCGTTGCGCCATATTGATGCCCGCGCCGGCGACGTTGGCGCGATCATTCACGTCCGCCACCTGTTCGACCGGGCCGCTGTCTATACCCATGCGCAGACGAAGTTGCGGATGCTTTACTAAGGTGCGAGCGACTTCGATGGCACAGCGCACCGGAGCATCTGGACTGGTAAAGAAAGCCAGGGCCATTCCATCGCCGGTCGGAAGTCGAACGAGTTTGCCCGCTGCTTCCGCCGCGCGGAACTGGTCAGTCTCACGAACAATCTGATTTAACTGACGCAGATACTCGCGCTGCTGATCGACTGGCAGCTTTGAGTAACCGACGATATCAGCGAACAAGACGTGTCCGATCTCTAATTGAGAGTCGTAGTCTATTTCAGCAGGCATGTCCCAGCACTTCGCGAAGTGGGTAATCCTTCTCGACTCTACAACTTCAACCGCAAATTGGATCTGGCAATGCTCGCCTTGCGCCTAGAAGCCAAGCAATCTCATAAATGCTCGCCGGCCTGTCATCCCGAGCGCAGCGAGGGACCTCACAAACCCTGCCGAGGCTAAATTGAGAGATTCTTCGCTGCGCTCAGAATGACAATGCTATTCATAAAACGGCGTCAGAACTTCTTTTTTAAACTAACGTAAACAAAACGGCCGACTGCATCGTAGGTGCCGGGGTAGTTGACGCCAGAATTAAACGCAAAAGGCGGATCCTGACCGAAAACATTGTTGCAGCCTACAGTTAGAGTCGTGTTGTTGATACATTGTCTCCAAAACGGAACACCAACGTTGGCGCCTGCGAGAGTTCCGACCCCCTCCTTCTCGGTAGCGCGCGCCGCTTCTTTCTCACTTTTCGAATATCCAGCTACTGGCGCAGTTTCTACCGGAGCGGCAACCTTGAATGCATAGGAGCCTTGCACGTCGAAGAAGAACGTTTGGTGGATCCAGTGCTCTTTCTTCTTATCCGGAAACATTGGACCTAATCTCACAATCTCGTGGGATCCGTCCGTGTAAATGACCGTGGTGGACAGATCGAACCCTTTCCACTCCCAGCTAAAGCGTGACCTGCCTTTCCACTTCAAATAGTCGCCACTGCCTCTGTTTTCCAAAGCCGGACTGGTAGGTGTCTCCGCGATTCGGAAAGATTCCAGATACGTCGCCTGGACTAGCGAAATAAACTTGCCGAAGGAGGTCCCAACTTCATATTGCAGACCGAAGTCCGCGCCTCGCGCACGTTCCTGTCCTTCGTTTTCGAATGGAGCATTAATCTGAAGGAGCGTATTATCCGGCGCATATATTACGACTTCGCCCGGAAGAGACCTGCCGCGAGCGTCACGTTTGACCACTGCCTGAGGATCGGGCGGCGCCACTACATCGTGGCGCTCAATTCCGAAAAGATCAATTGCGACAGTGAGGCCTGAGATGAACTTGGGCGTGTAAACTATTCCCGCACTGAAGTTGCGCGAATCTTCCGGATTTAGCTTCGGGTTACTGCTCAATGTGCCGGCGACTCCTTCCTGAGGTCTTTCGTTGGGAAGCCTGGGATTACGTACGCCGACACTGAGGAAACCTGTGATCGGCGTTTGATAAAGCTCGAAAAGCGAAGGTTCCCTGAAGCCTTCCCCCCAGGTGGCTCGGACCGTAAGACTCTCGTCAAACGGTTGCCAGCGCATGCCGACCTTCGGCACCAGAATATTGGTATTGTTATTCAGGTAATCCTCGAAGCGAGTGGAAGCGGTAAACTCCAGGCTGCGTAACCCCGGCACCTTCATTTCCGGGCTGAAGAATGGAACGCTGACTTCGCCATATATCCCAAACGATTTCCGGCCTGCGACAGTCCGGGTTGCACGACCTTGCATTCCGAGGACATCGCCACTCAGCTGCACCTCATCCGGGTCCTGCGCCACATTCTCCCGCCGAAACTGTCCCCCGAAGGCAAACCCGACTGGACCAGCCGGCAACTTGAAAAGCGAGGTCGTGTAGGCGGTAAAATCAATGGTCGACATCTTCGACGAATTGATCTCTTTAGTTTGGACCGAGGCGAAGTTGATCGTGCGGAGATTTGAAGGGAACGGATTCCGATAATTCCCAAACGGGTTATAGGGAACGGTGGTCCCGATGAATTCGGGAGAAGCGGGATCGAAGATAGGATCGGCCGCGTTTAAAATGCGATTGAAGCGCGACGCAGAAACCTGCGTGGCGCTGCCAGTATCTTTGATTTCGCTGTGGCGAAAAGCTGCGTCATAGCCCCAGCTTCCGCCAAACAATTTCTCCCCTTTCAGTCCGGCGGTAGTCATGACCGCTTCTGTCGTATCGACTAGGACGCGATTGGGAAAGTCAGCCAGGCGATAGCGGGAGCCGAACCCGGAGATGATCTGTTGGAAGGGATTGAAGGGGTTGAACGCGCCGAAGGGCAGGCCCGTGTCTTCGTAGCTGGGACCGCCGACAGTATCGCCCGGAGCATGCGGCGGGATGGCGATCGTCACCTGCCCCGGCGCTTGAAAAGGTCCCGTCGGCGCGGGCGCGAGTTGGTTGGTCGTGCGCACGTTTTGATAAAAGAAATCGCCGTAGCCAACCAGCTGCTCACCGAAGATCTTGTGATCAAAGTTAGCAAAGCCGCCGTAGCGTTCCGAGTCGGGAAACGAACCCGAGAACGCGTTGACGTTAAAAAGATTCTGCCGACCCTGGTAGTAAAGGTAGTCGGTGGCAGGGGCGAGCCCGTTAGTTCCATTCGGCGGCCGGGCCGTAAAGAGCGGGCTGTCGGGAATTTGATCAGGAGGAACACCGGCGGCGAGCACCGCCTCAGGGGTAACAGCGAATTGGCCCGGATTTGAGAACGTGGACTTTGCGCTTGGCCGACTGTAATTCGAAAATCCACGGTCTCGATTAAAAATGGAGTTGCGGTGATAGTAGTTGAGAACGCCGGACAGATTCGTGTTCCCATTGCCCGCGCCGAAGAGAAGCGAGCTGGCGAATTCGCCGTTGTCCTTATCCAGAGTATTTCCGTACTCGATGAGCCCTTCTGCTCCGCGGTAATCATGGCGTAACTTGATATTGACTACTCCGGCGACTGCGTCCGCGCCGTAGATCACCGATGCGCCGTCGGTCAAAACCTCGATGCTCTGGACGGCCGCGCCTGGAATCGTGTTCAGATCGATAAATGTCTCCGTGTTTGTGCCGCCGGCGCCGGCGGGAAAGGGCGCCACGCGGCGTCCATCGATCAGCACCAGCGTGGCGCTTGGGCCAAAACCGCGCAGTGAAATGGAAGAAGCGCCGCGGGATGCCGGGATGGCGTTGTTAGATGTCGGGACGCCGTTTGCTCCCGCAGCCGGCAGATCGCGCAGGAGCTGCTCCAAAGTTCGTTCGCCCGATTTGTCGATGTAATCGCGAGTGATGAATTGCACCGGATTAGGCCCGACTTCTTCCGCCGATGGGATATTCGAGCCGGTAACAATGATGCGCTCGGCTTCGGCAACACCTGCCGGCTCCGGCGTTATCTCCTGGGCCAGTGCGACCGATGCGCGCAACAAACACGCGCCGCCTGCGGCCAGCCAGGCACGAGAAAAAGCAGATGATTGGTTAATTTAGAAGGCTCCTATTCGCGATTCTTAGGGTTTAGAGAAACGGGCCGCATTTAACAAGTTCCCACTCAAAACGGCGGAAAGCGCCGGCACTTATTCAAACTTAGCGGTATGGATTCTGGAAGGCTCATCGTCATTTTCAAAGGAAATGCTGGCGCTGTGCTGCACTGAATTGATGACGTCGCGGCTTGTTTCTGGCGCGCATTTCTGTTAGACATCTTGCGTGAAAACTCTGCCGGGGACTGCCCAGGCGCAGAGCGATCCATTCGCTCCCACGCATTGGAGCGTAGTCATCGCCGCTGGCCAGAGCGCCGTTGGGCCAGAGATTGCGAAAGCAGCGCTCGCTCAGTTATGCGAAACGTATTGGGCCCCGCTCTACGCTTTCGTGCGTAACCGCGGATATCCGGTGCATGACGCGCAAGATCTTACCCAAGGCTTTTTTGCCTATCTGATCGAACATAAAATCTATGCCCGGGCGGACCGTCAGAAGGGACGCTTCCGCGCGTTCCTGCTTGCGTCGTTAAAGAACTTTCTGGCGGATGCACGAGGCCGCGAACAGGCCCTGAAGCGTGGCGGGGGAAAGGAGTTTGTTCCATTCAACGAGGAGGAGATGGGAGAGGCAGAATCGCTTTTCGAGACTCACTCGACCCTTATTGAATCTAATGACGAAGATCGGCTCTTCGAACGGACCTGGGCGGAAGCATTGGTGACGGCTGGATTAGAACGGCTAGCTGCCAGTTACAAGCTCGAAGGGAAAGAAAGACTCTTCGAGGAGTTAAAAATGTATTTGACTGGGGGAGTCGATCCATTGCCTGCTTACGCCGAGTTGGCGGCGCGTCTCGGTTTGGTGGCGTCGAGCCTGCGCAGCCACGTGACGCGAATGCGGGCGCGCTACCGCGAAGCATTGCGGCTGGAGGTGCGCCGCACAGTCGAGACTGAGGCGGAAGTAGAAGCAGAA
>JBKPQI010000134.1:0-9197 GCA_046733975.1 Verrucomicrobiota bacterium | reverse complement strand
CCCGATTCCGTGCAGCCGGTTCGCGCCGTATGCTTTCGCGGGAGCGGGAGCGGTATTCGGGGGCAAGGGCCGCGAAACCGTTATCATTAACGGTGAGCAGGTCACCGCGGTTAATAATGGCAGTGAAACCAGAGCGGTGGGTCAGTTTGGTGCCGGTATGGAAGTGCGGTTTACTCCGACGATTGGCTGGATGAGCGACTTCAGTTGGAACATTCTGGGCGGCCCAAAGAACAACTACGGAATGGTCCGTACCGGCGTTACATTCGCGTTCTAAACGACCCCTTAAAGAAGGCTAACCAGCGGGCAGATTCGTGCGCGCATTCTTTTCCTCCGCGGCAAACGTAAGATTTTAAAGGCTGGATCGCGACTGACAGGCGATAGCTAGGTAGTCCGGGCAACATTCATCGACGAACCGAGTTCGAACTACCTAACTTATTATGATTAATCCAAGCGACACCATACCATCGGAGCGCACAACGGCGGTGCGCACCGCCACCACTTATCCAGTCTATGATCGGCCGTTCGCACGCATCTCATGGGGCGCGATCTTTGCAGGCGCTATTATTGCGCTCGCTACCCAAATTGTTCTCGCCCTGATCGGTATGGCGATCGGACTCGCCACGCTCAATCCGGCATCGGGCGATAGTCCGAGCGGCACCGCTCTTGGAGCTGGCGCAGCCATCTGGCTCGTTGTCAGCAGTCTGATTTCGCTGTTTATCGGCGGTTATATCGCCGCACGGCTTGCCGGCCGATTCAACGGCTGGCTGCACGGTCTTATCACATGGGGCACACTCACTCTTCTCACGCTGATGTTGTTAACTACCGCGGCCGGTCAATTGATCGGCGCGGCTTCCGGGTTGACCAACTTCGCCGTGAATAATAGCGACAAGACCTCGCAGTTGCCCCCTGCGTTGCAACAGCCAATCGAGCAATTTAAGAATCAAGCGAGTCAAAGCGCGGATCAGGCTGCCGCACAAGCGCAGAGTACCGACCCGCAAACGCGTGAGGCTAAGGCGCGGGACGCTGGAGAGAAAGCGGCCAAGGGAGGCGCAGTCGGGACTGGAGCAGCAGCGTTCGCGATGATTCTCGGCGCGGTCGCGGCGGCGCTCGGTGGGCGGACGGGTGAACGGAACATTCGGCGCGACGTCTATGATGACCGCGCGGAGGAGCGGACCGTTTCTGAGCGCGTGGAGCGGTAACGGATTCGGCACCTGGTTGAGTTGACGACGAGGCGCTGAATCCAGGATCAGTTCGCCCCTGCTAGAACCGTACGACGGCGATGGGCCCGCGCGCTGCGCCACGGCTCGGCACACAAACGCCGCCGAGTATGCAGTTCGAGAAGGTGCAGCCGTTCAGGTCCGAAGACAGCTGAATGTTATAAGCTAGCCGTTCCGCGATCGTGCTCGTACGCGTGCAAGGCGTGGCGCGTTCGAGGTCCCATTATTCCGTCGATCGGACCGCGATAGTATCCGGCGCGGGCCAATTGTTGCTGGAGTCGGACAACGGTTGAGGCACGGCTGCCGTAGCCATAGCTGCTGCTGTAATAGCCGTTCCCGTAGTAGTTATTACCATAGTATCCGTTGCCGTAATAGCCCGAGCCGTAGCCGTAGTAACCCGGCCCGTATCCGTAATAGCCGCCACCGTATCCGTACCCGTAGGGATAATAACCGTAGCCATACGGGTAGCCGAAGAATGGAAAGCCACCTATGAAAACGAAACTAGAGCCACCGCCATGGCAATGATTCCAGCTGCCGCCATTGTGGAATGAGCCGCCGCGGGCGAACCCGCCGCCGAAACCTCCGTGGTGTCCCCCCGCCATCGCGACCGAGGTTGCCATCATTAAGACACTAAAACAGAAGAGAAATAATTTCGTTTTCATAGGTTTGGAGAGAATTCACAACATTAGACACCGAGAATGGGCCAAAGTTGTAGTATTTTTTCTGACGCCTAAGCGGTGGGCGATCCGAGTCGGATGGGCGGCATCCACTGGAAAAGTTGAAGCGTAAAAGGCTGAAACGCTGAAACGCTGAATACCGTCGCGCAACCCTGCGGCGCGACGGGTTAATGGTTGAGAGATTGGCGGAACTAGGCGCGAGGTGCTTGCCCTGCCCCCATCATATTCGTCACTCGCGTGTGGGGAATCGAATTGTACCCCGCGTGAGAAAAATCGTCGAGTGGCGAATCCGACAATCAACCCGCGACATCAGCCTATAATAGGCGCGGGGAGAGACGCCGTGGTGGGAGCAGAGGATTTTTTCGTGAGAAGTTCGGTCGCTAGCCGCAACTCCTCGCAATCGAAAGGTTTCGCGAACATCATGTCCACCTGCAATTCCTCGTAAGCGCGAATGTTCTCCGGGCTTAGATGAGCTGAGAGGACGATGATTTTGCCCCGGAACTCTCGCGCCCGTAGTCGGCGCACCAACTCGAGTCCGTTCATCCGCGGCATACGGTGATCCGTGATGATGAGGTCGAAAGGTTTCTTGGCCGCGCCGATCTTCATCAAAGCCATCCAGCCGTCACATGCATGGACGATCTTCGCGGTAGGCCCTCCCAGGAGAAGCCCAATCATCTGGGCCACGGCCGGCTCATCCTCGACAGTTAAAATGCGTAAGCCTTGTTGCATCGACTTCCGGCCTGTGAGCTAGCAAAAGGCAGACCACGAAAAAGTGTTTCGCCTCAAGCAAGTGCAGCTTGAACTGGAAGAGCCGCAGTCGGCGCCAGTGGCCAACCACCGCCGCGCGCAGCGATTAAGATTGACTGCAGAGCGATTTTACGTTTTAACTGTGCAAAATCTTTGATCCCGACGATCATGACACGGCACCTAGTGCCGGAATCTATGTCGGCAGATCAGACGTTCCCGAGTTAGAAAGAACAAACATCATGCATGCACGACTGCCCGGAATTACCTTCGCTCTCACCTTTTTACTTATCGCAGCCGCGGCGTTTGCCGGAACGAATAACCCCAATAACCCGACCTGGTGGGACAAGTATCAATATCTCAAGCATAACGCGCCGCTCGGAGAGAGCGGAGAGACCAGTTCCATTACCTTCGGAACCAATGTGGATGTGTCGGATGAATGCGGGCCGCAGAGCGAGACTTTCATCACGCTGAACCCGGCGAATCCGAGACACCTCGCGGCCGGCTCGAACGAAATTTTTCGCCTGCCCATGCGCGGCTACTATTCCAGCAGCGATGGCACGACCTGGGGCGGCGTCGATCTGCCGTTGCCGCCAGCGATTGGCGCGAACGGAACTGATTTCGGTTCGGATCCCAGTCTCGCGTTCGACACACGCGGCCATGTTTTCTACGGCTACATCGTGGTCTTCTTCGGCAATGGCTCAGGTGTCAAAGGCTCCGAGATGGCCGTGGCACGCTCCACTGACGGCGGCAAAACTTATCCAACTGTCACCTACTTCTCGTTCGAAAACGGTTCCAATCATTTTAACGATAAGCCCATGATCACGACGGATCAGAACGTCTCGAGTCCTCACCGCGACAACATCTACATTGCCTGGGACGCAGCCGCAGGTGGATCGATTGGCGGCGGGGTGCGTGTCGGCACGTCGCGCGATCACGGCGCAAGCTTCACCGTGACGCGTGCGGACGATCCGAGCGGACCCGGCCAGGCAATTGGCGCATCCCCGGCGGTTGGCCCCGATGGGACACTGTATGTGGCCTGGAACGATTACAAAGCCAACACCATTGCGTTCAACCGCTCGAACGACGCCGGCAAAACCTGGGCGACACAACGTGTCATCGCATCGAAAAAGCTCGCATTCGACGTCGATATTCCGGCCGAATCGTTCCGCGGCGCGCTGGTTTATCCGGTACTCGATGTGGATCGATCGAATGGGCCGCATCGGGGTCGGATTTACTGTTCCTGGATGGATCTCACCGCCGCCGGTACCACTAATATCTTCCTCGCTCACTCCGATGACAAGGGGAAGACCTGGTCGCACCGCATCGCGGTGACAGATCACCTCGGTATTCCGGTCGATCGGTTCAATCACTGGATGTCGGTCGATCCGGTTACTGGCGACGTGAATGTCTCCTTCTACGATACGCGCAATGACACGACGGGCTTTCGCTACGAGACCGATGTTTACCTTGCCGAATCAAAGGATGGCGGTGTGTCGTGGCTGCCGAATCTGCGGGTATCGAACCAGAGCTCGAACGAACACGATTGCGACGGAGTCTTCCCATGCGATGGGATTAACTACGGTAACCAGCAAGGCGACTACGAAGGACTGGTCTCTTATGGCGGCTTTTCACATCCGATCTGGACGGACAGCCGGCGTAATCTCGATCCGATTAGTGGCTGCAAGCGCGCGCTGGCCATGGAAGAAGTCTTCACCGCCAAGGTGGAAGACTGATGCTTCGCATCAGTCGGAGATAGAAGATAGAAGATGGGAGATAGAGCTTCCGAGCGTCGAGCTTGCCGAAGAACCTGTGTTGTCCTGTTTGTGGCCTACTTTTCGTTAGGCCAGGATGGGGCGACAGCCGGGCCCCTTGACTTCCTGCGAAGGGTGCGAGACTCGATCGCTCACGCTCGTCATCGTCACAGTAATACTCGCACTACTCAAACCAGGAGCGAAAATTCCATTCCTTCTCAGAACACCAAACCTGGAACGGATCGGAACCAGGTCAGACCACCGCCGCTGATCGAACCGCCGGAATCGCCTTCCACCGTAGCGGTGGCGACCAGTGTGCCGGCGGGGCAACGATCGCGGACGGATTTCCCCTATGGAATTGCAGTGCCAAACAAGCCTGGGTTCGTCACCAGTCCGTACTCGCCTCAGAGCGGCTACGTAGACGTTCGTGGGTTTCCAAGCGGGAGCGAAGTGAAAGATCCTTACACGGGCAAAGTTTTCCTCACCCCTTAGTTCATAATTTTTGCTCGTTGACCGCGATGATCTCGAGCTGGTTCGCACCCAGCTTCATTAAGGTCAGGGTTTTTAGGACTTTGCCTGAGGCGCGACGTTGCCCGTTGCGTAGCTCATAGCGAAGTGGGAAGACGACTTTCACCTCGTTGCCGCTCTGCAGCGGCACTTTGATCTCGCCGTCGAGCCAAAACCGCCGCTCCGGCCACTGGCGATCGTAGCGGACAAGATCTTGTTGAATCTGATTACGGGAAACATTTGATGCGCCGAAGTAGTCGACGTGACTCGCGAAAAATTCCAACTCGGAACCAACGTGTGGATCGAGGCCCGCGAGGACGAAAGCTGCGATGTAATCGCGAAGACGGTCAGAATCGGGATTGACTGATGCCTGCGCGGTCATCGCCCGTGAAGTCGCTGGAGTAGCCGCTCGTAACGGAGATGCTGTTCTCGATGCCGCTGCAGGCGCCGTTGAAGGATCGGGCGCCGCCTTGGGCGTAAACTGGTATTCGCCATTGCGTAGACGTTTCCAGCTGCCGGAAAGTACCTTTGGCTCGGCTTCGGCCGTGCTTGGGGAAACGCCGAGCGCTTTGGCGGTTGGCACGTCGAGTTTTCCTGAAATGGCGAGACCGTTGCGTATCTGAAACCGCGTCACCGCTGCGGCGGTCGCACTGTCGTAAACTCCGGTTGGAGCGCCCTGGAAGAAGCCGTCGGCCGCAAGCCGATCCTGCGCTTTGAGGATATTATCGTCGGCGTGGATGGCGCCTGCAGCGCAGAAGAGGAAGACAGCAGCGAAAACGCGGCGTTTCACAAACAAGATACGCGATCCTCGGCTGAATCGGTCTCGCAAATGGAAGACGAAAGATGGAAAGGAGAGCCAGAGCGACGCAATACTCGAGAAACCCGAAGAGGGACGTGCGGATGAGATGAATCGGCGGCACGAGCAAGGAGCAGAAGCGAGCAAGGAAATATTGAATGCAGAGGAAGAACGGCAAACACTAAGGGAACTGAACATGAGAACAAAGATTATGGTGGTGGCGCTGACGTTATTAGTGGCAGCGACGGGAGTAAGCCTGGCAGCGGAAAATCCGCTCATCGGAACCTGGAAGCTTAACGAAAGGAAATCGAAGTACGCGCCTGGTTCCGACAAGGATACTACGATCACTTACGCCGCGGCGAAAGGTGACATGATCAAGTGCACAGCCGAGGGAGTTGATAAGGATGGGAACCCGATCCACTGGACGTGGACGGGGAAGCTTGATGGCAAGCCTTACCCTATTAAAGGAAGTGCGGCCTTTGACACGCTGGCCTATCGCCCAGTGAATGACCGCACCAACGACACCACGGCGATCAAGAACGGCAAAGTGGTGATGACGGCTGTGATCACCGTGGCAAAGGACGGCAAATCACGCACAGTGACGCTGACCAGCACGAACGCGAAGGGGAGAAAGATTACTAACCAGACTTATTACGATAAGGAGGCGAAACAGGGGGGATAGGAGATAGAAGATTGAAGATAGGAAATAGGGATTCTCAGTCGAGCTTGCGTGGCGATGTCACAGCCTTCCGCCCTGCTAAGTAGTATCTATTATCTAAGTCGGGCCTTCAGGAGCAAACATGGAACGCCGAACATCGAAAGACAAAAAAACTTAATCCGGCGCGTAACCTGATTTATTGGAGCTCGCGGATGGAAGATTAGGGTTCACGAGCGCGAGGCTGCGATCACGCCACCGATTGTTGCCGGGTCGCCGTTTGTTTTGCGGCCGAGACGGCCGCCGCTACAGTGTCTTGCAGCGGGGAGATGGGGGAAGGACGCGGCGACCGCAAGCTTATGAAAGCTGCGGAAAGCGGCGAGGCGGCAGCCGCATGGCGGAGCAAATACGAAAACAGTAGGGAGGCGACGCCGCTCACCGGCGCTGACTTCACTGTAATTTTAGGGAGAGTCCTCGATCACACGGAAGCTCGGTCTTTCCAGCGCGGTTCGGGCTCGTTAGGTCATGAATATCGCTAGATTTGTGAATCAGTCGCTCGCCGCTCTTGTGGTGGTTATTTGTGGCGCTCTCTTCTTCGGCGGTTGCTCGACCATGGATGTGAACACTGCGTCTGATTCGCAGCTCAGGAGCCGGCGAAACGAGATAAATCGGAAGATCGCTGAGGATGACTTTGGTCTTTCCTTTGGGCTGACCCGCTGGGTTAGTCATGCGACCGAAAAGAGCAAAGATCTCAAAGAGAGAGCGGAGATCGACGCCGAGTTATCGCGGAGGCGGCAATCAGGGAACGTCGCATCCACGCGGAGGCAACACGCTCCAGCCGATGTGACAGTTGCTTCAACGCATAACCCGCCGAAAGCCCCAGGCGAGGGTCCTTCCACGACGGTGCCGTCAGATTCGCAATTTCCGGTGGCCAGGCGAGTTCCGAACAAACCCGGCTTTGTGTTCAGTCCATCCGATCCGTCGAAATATGTTGATGTGAGTGGCTATGCTGCAGGCAGCAAGGTCAAAGATCCGTATTCGGGAAAAATTTTCACTGTGCCGTAAAAGGCAGAACGAGGGGTGCAGTTGTTATCCTTGGAGGCAGACGTCGCGCGCTGCACGTCCAAGCGCCCATAGGAACGGCAGAGGGGATTAGAAGCCAAGGCGGCAGGAAACTGTTCGCGAGAAAAACGAGGATTTTGCGCCCAAACCGGTTTGCTGTTGCGTATAGCAATAACAAAACTGAACCAAACAGTATGAACCGATTTGTTCTGGCAATTTGCCTATCCCTTGTGGCTCCAGTTATTTCCTGGGCCGATATTATTTTCACCGTCGGGAACAACCCCCAACCCGGTGAAGAAAACGTGTTGCTTAACAGCGGGACGACTGGGTCAACAGTTACTGGCATACTGAACCAGAGCGGTTTCCTGGTTAACTTCCATTCCATTACGCAGACGCTGACGGCCCCTTCAAATGGTCAAGCACGCGTGGAAGCCACCAGCGGCGGGAATCAAGTAGCTCTTATGGATATTAGCTTTGCTCTTGCGAACGGGGGCACGTTCACCGATGCCATCTTTAATCCGGCGGGTGTCGGGGCAATTGGTGCTTCCGGCACGGCGAAAATCATCGTTATCCCTAATAACGCGTCTGGAAAGCCTGAGCCAGCGGCAATTTTCACGTATACTCTCGGAACGGCAACAATTTCCTTACTGTGACGACTTCTAACAGTGAGACTATCAACAGCATCGGCATTGCTGCTGCCAATGGGTTCGCTGATCTGCGCCAGGTGAGAATCAGCGGAGCTAGCATTCCTACGGGGACGATACCAGACAACGGTTCGACGGCTTTGCTCCTCGGCGGAGCCGGGTTCGCAGTTGCGTTGCTTCGGCGCAAGCTGTCGGTTTAGACGGGACGAAGGCACACCTAGCCGCCCACATCTGTTGCCGGCGTCGTGCTGAGACCTTTCCTCCTTTCCAAAAGCATCATCACCAGAATTGCGATCGCGATCGGCAGTATGATGGACATGCGCAGGGTGCTGGTGAACGCGGCGGTGAACGAGTCGTGGAATGCCTGCCGGACTTGCTCGATCTGACTCGGAACAAGCCCGCTGTCGATCTGTCCAATGCGCTCGACCGCGCCGGGTTGTTCCAACAGCTTCTGTTGCGCTGCTGACAACGAAGTTTCCGACAACCTTGGAATGAGATGTCTCTGAAAGAGTGCGCCATGAAGGGCACTGGCCGCGGCTACTCCGATCGCGCCGCCGCCGAACCGGAACATGTAGATCATTCCCGTTGCCTGCCCCGACCGCTGTGCCGGAACCGCGGCCAGACCGGCCGTATTTAGTAATGTGAACCCGGGACCAGCTCCGGCGGCCACAAGCAGAAACGGAAACACCATTCCACCGTAGCCATAAGACGCAGGCATAAAGGAAAGGACCGCGAAGCCCAGCGTCATGGAAAGACAGGTCACAATCAGCAGGCTCGCCACTGAAAAGCGTTTCGTCAGACGTCCCGACATCACTCCGGTGACGGCAAGGACGAGACTGAACGGAACGAGAGCCATTCCCGCAGTCAAGGCGCTGTAGCCGAGTTCTTCCTGCAAGTAAACCGCAGCGATAAACAGAAAAAGGAAGAAAGCGAATCCAAGAAAACAGCTTCCAACACAGGAACAGAGAAATGGTGGTATCTGGAGGAGCTTGCCATCTACGATGGCGGCGTCGCTGCGGCGCTCAACGATCGGAAAGACGACAAACAAAACCAGCGCCAATATGATCAGACCGAGCGCTACTGCCGGGTTGCTATCGCTGCCCTGCGCTGCGTCGAGGCCGAGAAGGAAGGTTGTTAAGGC
>JBKPQI010000133.1:0-10017 GCA_046733975.1 Verrucomicrobiota bacterium | reverse complement strand
GGTGAAGGATTAGCTGAAGTGCTGAAAGGCGCTCAAGTTGTCGTTGATGTCGCGAACTCACCTCTTTCGAAGACAAGCCTGCTATGGACTTTTTCGAGACGTCAGGTCGCAACCTTCTTGCCGCGGAAAAGGCCGCGGGTGTGAAGCATCATGTGGCGTTGTCCGTAGTCGGCACCGATCGCCTCACTGAAAGTGGTCCCGGTTCCTTAAGTGGTTACTTCCGCGCAAAGATGGTGCAGGAAAATCTGATCAAGGCTTCCGGAATCCCATTTTCGATCGTGCACGCGACCCAGTTCTTTGAGTTCGTGAAGAACATTGCTCAATCCGGCGGTGAGGGCTCAACTATTCGGTTATCGCCAGTTCTGATGCAGCCGATGGTCTCGGATGATGTCGCTGCCGCGGTGGCAGACGTAGCTCTTGGCGAACCGGTGAATGGGATGATTGAAATCGCTGGGCCTGACAAGATCCGACAGGATGAGCTTGTCCGGCAGTTTCTGTCTGCGACGGGCGACTCCCGGATCGTAGTCACTGATCCTAACGCGGGCTACTACGGCATCGAGGTGAATGATCAAAGTCTCGTGCCGGGTGACAATCCGCGCCTCGGCTCAATGCATTTCGCCGAATGGCTCCGCCGCACCACTACGCAGACGACTGAGAAACAATCGGGACCCGCGTCCAATCTTTCCGGCAAGGCGGCAAAAGTGCTGCTCCTTTGCGGAATTCTATTCACTGCTCTGTCCTCAGGCGACGCAGCAACCGAAAATTCATCTACCGATAAATCCAAGGAAGCAAAGGTGACTCAGCTCTTCTCGAAAGATCTGACGGATCTTTCAGGCAAGGAGGGTCTAATGCTCCTAATTGAGTATCCTCCGGGCAGCAAGGACCCAATACATCGCCACAACGCGCATGGATTTATTTATGTGCTGGAGGGCTCAATCATAATGCAGGTTAGAGGCGGAAAGGAAGTGACCCTGACGCCTGGCCAGACCTTCTATGAAGGCCCCGAGGATGTTCACGTCGTTGGGCGAAACGCCAGCGCGACCAAACCGGCAAAATTCGTCGTGGTCTTCGTGAAAGACAAAGGCGCTCCGGTGCTCGTACCCGCTAACTGATCGAACTGCAAACCTATGAACACAGACAAGGTTAAAGAACTGGCTCGCGATTTAAGGAAAACCCCACCGCATAGCCCGCGTGATACGCTCGGCGGGTTCGTCATCGCCGCTCGTATGCTCGACAAAGCTCGCGCTGATCTGCTCGGTATCAACGGCGAATACAACTTCTATCCGTGTGGTCTTGGCGCCTATTTCTGGAAGTTTACCGGACTGGACGCGATGAAATTCAAAGAGTTCGTTGCTACCGGCGCGACGGACGAAGAAGTCGACCGCTGGATACGCGACAACACAACTCAGAAAGATCCCAAAGCAATCATCAAATGGAACAACGAAATGCGCGGTCTTCGGCTCTGCGATTTATCAGAACAAGTGCAGGAATACTTCGAGACTTACGTTCCGCAATTCTGCCATCCACCGAGTAAAGTGAAATTCTTCTTTGACGTTTACGACGTGGAAGAAGGAGTTCTCTAATTACATCTCCGTATGGTGATGATCCTGGCATGCCTCATTGGAATCGTCGCGGGGCTGCGCGCTATGACGCCAATCGCAGCCGTGAGCTGGGCCGCGCATCTCGGCTGGCTGCCTTTGCACGGGACATGGCTCTCATTTCTCGGCGCGAGCGTCACGCCCTACCTCGCGACTGCGCTCGCACTCGGAGAATTAGTCACGGACAAGCTGCCGACAACACCAAGCCGGAAAACGCCGATGCCATTCGGTGCACGCATTCTAAGTGGGGCTTTATGCGGAGCTGCGATTGCCACGCCGAGCGGCGCGATATTGTTCGGCCCTTTACTTGGTGCCGTGGGAGCGATGATCGGAACCTTCGGCGGTGCTGCTCTGCGCGGCTGGCTGGCTCAAATTT
Source organism: Verrucomicrobiota bacterium (assembly GCA_046733975.1). Classification (GTDB taxonomy): domain Bacteria; phylum Verrucomicrobiota; class Verrucomicrobiia; order Chthoniobacterales; family UBA10450; genus AV69. The sequence continues at coordinate 8,043 of JBKPQI010000133.1, read as the reverse complement.
TCGGCAAAGATCTTTCCGCCGCCCTGCTCGAAGATGTAATCGCTATCGGAGGCGCGATCCTGATCATTTCGCTCGCCTGAGACCAATGCCGAACGCCAACCTCGAACGCCAAGATTGAATTAGCGAGACGGCTTTCTGCAATCAGGCTTGAAGCTTGGGTGTTACTGTGAGTCCGGCTCGGGACCATGAATAATCATCCCCGCGTAGTGATTATCGGCGGCGGTTTTGGCGGACTCAACGCCGCCGGCGCGTTAGCCGGAGCTCGCGTTAACGTGACGCTAATCGACAAGCGCAACTACCATCTCTTTCGTCCCATGCTTTATCAGGTGGCGACTGGCTTGTTATCGGCCGACCAAATTTCCGAGCCGCTCCGATCGATCCTGCGGCGGCAGGCCAATGTGGAGGTGCTGATGGACGAAGTCACCGGTGTGGACACGGCGAAGCGTCTGGTTCAGCTGAAACAGCATTCAATCTCTTACGATTACCTCGTCCTCGCCACCGGCATCCAATACAACTACTTCGGTCATGACGAGTGGCGGCGCGTGGCGCCCGGGCTCGAATCACTGGACGATGCGGACCTGATTCGCGGCAAGATCCTGCTTGCATTTGAACGCGCCGAGGAGATGGCTGCGCTTGATCACACTGATACAGACAGAATTCGGCAAGAGCTCACTTTCGTGCTGGTCGGCGCGGGCACGGTCGGCGTGGAAATGGCGAGCACCCTGGCGGAGATGTCGCGGATGGCGTTAAGCCGTGACTTTCGTCATATCGATCCGCGCGAGGCGCAAATCCTCCTCTACGAGGCGGCGCCACGCGTCCTTCCGACATTTTCCGAAGATTTGTCGGCGAAGGCGCAGCGTCATCTCGAGAGTTTGGGCGTGAAGATTTACACGAATACGCGAGTGACCGATGTGGATGTCAATGGAGTCGTGGCGAACGGGCAGCGCATTCGATCGAGCACGGTGCTCTGGGGAGCCGGAGTGCTGGCCTCACCAGCGGGTCAGTGGTTAGGCGCGGCGATGGATAAGTCTGGGAAAATCATCGTCGGTTCCGACTTGTCGGTGCCGGGTTATCCTCAGATTTTTGCAATTGGTGACACGGCCCACGTCGTAGCGGCCTCACGGAATTTGCTGGGGATGAAGTCCAACCAGGCGATGGTCATGCCGGGCGTTGCGCAACCTGCCATCCAACAAGGAAGATATGTAGCAAACCTGATTCGACGACGCGTCGAGGGACAGCCGCCGCCCGCGCCTTTCTGGTACTGGGACAAAGGCGATCTCGCGATCGCGGGGCGCACATACGCGCTGGCCGATCTTCGCTTGGTCCGCTTCACTGGATTTCCGGCGTGGGTTGTCTGGGCGGTCGTGCACATCTATTTCCTAATCGGCTTCGCGAATCGGTTCTTCGTCATGCTACAATGGGCATTGGCATTTCTGACTAAACGTCGGCAGGTGCGCGTTTTCTCTGCATAAGAACGAGGTGCCGCGGGCCTGACGCACTCTGATGAAACACATGCAGTTCATTTCACCTTCCCTTTCTTGTGGCTCCGACTTTGGACTCGCTAACCGCTCAGACGCCGGAGGTCACGTGCAGCGCAGAGTGCGATTGCGCCTCAGCGGTTTGGCGGCGTCGCAAACGGAAAATCTACACGCTCGACATTTCAATTCGCGCAGCGATAAGGGAATCGTGCAGCGCTTTGTTTTTGTAAGCGCGATCACGTTGTTCGCGCTCCTGTCGGCCGGTTGCGGCCGCAAATCACCGCAAACTGCGGCACCCGCCCCCGAAGTTTTGGTGACAACGGTGCAGCCGCGCGATGTGCCGCGCGTCCTGGAGCGCGTCGCAACGCTCGACGGTTTCATCAACGCCAACATTAACGCGCAGGTGAGCGGATACATCACCTCGCGCGACTATAAGGAAGGCAGTGTCGTGAAAAAGGGCGATCTCCTTTTTCGGATCGATTCGCGTCCGTTCGACGCCGCGCTCGCACAAGCAAAAGCCAATCTGGCCAAAGCCCGGGCCACACAAGCAAAGGCAGACGCCGACGAAAAACGCGCGATCGATCTGTTCAACAACAAAGTAACGAGTCCACAGGAGCGGGACACCGCGCTGCAAGCAGCAGCTGCAGCCAGAGCCGATACCCAAGCCGATGAAGCAGCGGTCGAGCAAGCGCAGCTCAACTGGGCCTACACCAGGGTGATTGCACCGATCGACGGGATTGCCGGAATCGCTACAGCGCAGGTCGGCGACCTTGTCGGTCCGAACAGCGGGCCGCTGACGACAATCTCGCAACTCGACCCGATTAAAGCCATTGTCACCACCGGCGAAGGACCATTCACTGATTTCATCAGCCGTCATCCCAATCCTGACGAACGCCAGCAATACATTAACTCACTCGAATTCGAATTGATTCTGGGCAACGGGAACGTCTATCCAAAAAAAGGAAAGTTTTACGCGCTCGATCGCAGCCTCGATATCAGAACTGGCTCGATTCGTTATGAAGTAACATTCCCGAACGCGGAAAATGCCTTGCGGCCGGGCCAATTCGGAAAGGTGCGCTTCGTCGCGGATATGAAAAAGGGCGCGATGGTTATTCCACAGGAAGCGGTGAATGAGTTACAAGGAAGTTACCAGGTGGCAGTTGTAGGTGACGACAACAAAGTAAGCATTCGTCCTGTGAAAATGGGTGAGCGCATCGGCGCGTTGTGGGAAGTAACGGATGGACTCAAACCCGGCGACAAGGTTGTCGTCGAAGGCATTCAAAAAGCGCGAGAAGGCACCACAGTTACGGTGAAAGAGTGGACCGCTCCTGCTCCACAAATTGTCTCTGACGGCTCGGCCGCGCAAAAGAACCCGTAACGCGCCATGTCCGAATTTTTCGTGAGGCGGCCAATCGTCGCGATCGTCATCGCCATCTTGATGACGCTAATCGGTGGTGTCTGCATCCTGGCACTGCCAGTCGCGCAATATCCGCAGATCGCGCCGCCGGAGATTCAGGTGCAAACCCATTACACCGGCGCGGACGCGCTCACCATCGAGCAGTCGGTCGCCGCGCCCATCGAGCAGCAGATGAGCGGCGTCGACAACATGAACTACATGTACTCGATCAACGCCAATAGCGGCGACATTCGATTGATCATCAATTTCGATGTCGGCACCGACCCCAACATCGACCAAGTGCTGACGCAGCTACGCGTCTCGCAGGCGCAATCGCAGTTGCCCGCCGACGTGAACAACTATGGCGTGACAGTCAAAAAATCAACGACAGCGCCGCTCATGCTGATCGGCCTTTATTCGCCGAACGGCACCTACGACAACATCTTTCTCGCGAACTATGCCTATATCAACCTGGTCGATCAGCTGACTCGGCTGCCCGGAATTGGAAATGTGCAGGTGTTCGGTGCGGGTCAGTATGCCATGCGACTCTGGGTGAAGCCTGATCAACTGGCCAAGCTCGGCATCACCGTGCCGGAAATCATCACGGCCGTGCAACGGCAAAACAATGTCAATCCTGCCGGGCAGGTCGGAGGCGAGCCAATTCCGAGTGGACAAAAATTTACTTATACGGTGCGAGCGCAGGGACGATTGCAATCGCCCGAAGAATTTGGCGAGATCGTCGTAAGAGCCAACGCGGACGGCTCATTCGTCCGCGTGAAAGATATCGCGCGAATCGATCTGGGCGCTCAGACTTATAATATCCGGAGCCGGTTGAATGGCCAGCCTTCGGCCATCGTTGCCTGTTATCAACTTCCAGGAACCAACGCCGTAAAAGCCGCGCAATCCGTGCGCGCGTTGATGACGGAAGCGAAGCAACGTTTCCCAGCGGACATGGATTACGCCGTTTCGCTAGACCAGACACTTTCCGTTACTGAAGGATTACGGGACATTGTCAAAACGTTGTTTGAAGCGCTCGCGCTCGTTGTCATCGTCGTATTCATTTTTCTGCAGGGCTGGCGCGCGACACTGATTCCTTTGTGCGCAGTACCGGTATCGTTAGTTGGCACATTCGTGCTCTTCCCGTTGTTCGGATTTTCGATCAATACCCTTTCCCTCTTCGGACTTGTGCTTGCGATCGGTCTCGTGGTCGATGATGCCATTGTCGTCGTCGAAGCAGTCGAACGTCACATCGAAGAGGGAATGTCGCCGCGTGAGGCGACGTTGCAGGCGATGCGAGAGGTTTCCGCTCCTGTCATCGGAATCGCGCTCGTGCTTTCGGCGGTATTTATTCCTACGGCGTTTCTTCCCGGGATCACCGGTCGCTTGTATCAACAGTTCGCCCTCACGATCGCGATCTCGGTCATCTTCTCCGCCTTCAATGCGCTGTCACTCAGTCCCGCCCTTTCGGCACTGCTCTTGCGTCCGCGCCGGAAATCGCGTGGCCCGCTTGCCTGGTTTTTCGACAAATTCAATCGCGCGTTCGGCGTGATGACGAGCGGCTACGTAACCTGGTCGCGTTTCGCCATCCGAAAAGCGCTCCTCAGCTTCGCGCTGCTTGCGGTGCTTGCGGTCGGTGCCGGTTTCTTCGGTTCCAGATTACCCAGCAGCTTCCTGCCGGAGGAAGACCAGGGCTACGTTTACATGGCCTTACAACTACCCGAGGCGTCGTCCCTCGAACGGACTGATCAGGCCGCGCGCAAGATTGAAGAGATTCTGAAAAATACGCCCGGCGTGAAGTACACCACCAGTGTCATCGGATTCAGTTTGCTCAGCCTTGTGCAAAACACTTACAGCGCATTTTTCTTCGTGACGTTCAAGCCGTGGGGCGAACGGAAGAAGCCGGAAGAACAATACGCGGCGATTAAAGCGAACATCAGCAAACAACTCGCCGGTCTCACCGAAGGCTTGGCTTTCGCATTCCCCCCACCGGCGATTCCCGGCGTCGGCACTTCCGGCGGGTTCCAATTCATCCTGGAAGATCGCGCCGGCAAAGACGTCGCCTTTCTCGCCCAAAATGTGAAGACGTTTGTCGAGGCCGCGCGTAAACGTCCGGAGCTGGCCACGCTCATTCCTACATTTTTGCCAAACGTGCCGCAGGTGTTCGTGGAGGTAGACCGGGACAAGGTTCTCAAGCAGGGAGTCGATCTCGGGCAGGTTTACCAGACTCTGCAAACATTCATGGGCGGCTTTTTCGTGAACTACTTCAACCGTTTCGGTCGCACCTGGCAGGTTTACATCGAAGCCGAAGGCGAATATCGGACAGACGCGAAAAACGTCGGCCAGTTTTTTGTTCGCAACGCAACCGGCAACACGGTGCCGCTCGACGCCATCTCTACTATCAAGGATACTGCCGGTCCCGAATTCACGCTGCGCTACAACGAATATCGAGCCGCGCAGATCAATGGCGCAGCCGCGCCCGGCTACAGCTCGAACCAGGCGATGAACGCGCTGGAAGAAGTTTTCCGGCAAACAATGTCGAAGGATATGGGGTACGACTACCTCGGCATCTCCTATCAGGAAAAAAAAGCGCAGCAAGGCGTTTCGCCCACGGTCGTGTTCGCAATGTCGCTCCTGTTCGTGTTTCTAATCCTTGCCGCTTTGTACGAAAGCTGGTCACTGCCTTTCAGCGTCTTGTTAGGCACGCCGGTCGCGGTCTTTGGCGCATTTCTGACGCTGTGGTGCCGCGGAATGCAAAATAACATCTACGCGCAGATCGGCCTGGTCATGCTCATTGGCTTGGCGGCGAAAAATGCGATCCTCATCGTCGAATTCGCCAAAGACGAATACGAAAAAGGCAAACCGCTGATCGACGCCGCCCTTGAAGGAGCGCGGCTCCGTTTGCGCCCAATCCTGATGACTTCATTCGCCTTCATCTTCGGGTGTCTGCCGCTGTGGTTCGCCAGCGGCTCTGGCGCGGTGGCGCGCCGCGTCCTCGGGTCAACCGTCATTGGAGGGATGATCGCGGCCTCGGGCATCGCCATTTTTCTGATTCCAGTCACCTTCTACGTGATCGAGCGCCTCTTCGCTGGACGCCGCACCGCCGACAAACCAGAAAATACTCAGCCAGAACGGAAATCGCCGACGTTAGTCGCGCAGGGCTAAACGACCTTTTACAAGCCAAGGAATGGAACGTCGCCCTTGATCCGTTTCCTCCGCTGCTGTAGCCGCTCTATGGACGCGCCGACTCCTCAATGACCGGCGGTCATAGACCGCGGCTACACCGACTATCTACATGCCTATATATATAGGTACGGAGTCGAGCGCGCGGCCCCAAGGAGCCGTTCGCCAACGGACAACCCGGGCTTTGTCGGGGCTGTTTTAAATTGCCAATCCGATCGAAGACTCACCGTGCTGAGTTCGGACCTGCCGACCAAAACAAACCGGGTTTAGACGATCGTGTCAGCGCTTACGGAAGATCTATAACACTGCCCAGTCCGGCGTAGGTATACTGATTACCGAATGCCTTGCGGAAAGCGGCGAAAGCTGGCTCGCCGGTGCAGTGACCCGGTGCGATCCGATCAACTTTCCATTGATCGTGGAGCGCGACGACGAGTCGTTGAATTTCCGAATCCGGCGTTGTTACCAAATGGAGCCCTCCGAAGACAAGATGAACATGCTTATCAATTGTCGTCGATGCTTCCAGTATCTTTTCAATCCCGGGATGTGAGCATCCAACTGCCAAAATAAGCCCCTTGGGCGACTTGATTGCCAACGAAAGTTCGCGCAGTTCCAAAGTGCCAGGCGTCTCCGACACGGTCGAAATCAAAAAGATTCCTGGAGCGACCTCAATTAAGTTTTCAACCCAAGCAAAGTTGGCGCCTGGCCAGGGCGTGCCGAAGGTCATCTTCTCGGGAGGCTGTCCATCGTAATAACGCATATAACCAGGCAATGAAGCGTCCTTGCGATAGAATGTTTCTGGCAATGCCGCACCAAATACTCCAAATCCTTCCTTCGGCGCGTAGATTTTTACATTGGGATTGATCTTCAACAGATGATTCAGGCCGCTGGTATGATCGCCGTGCCGATGTGAGATTATGGCGAAATCTAATTTTTTCAGATCGATACCCAATGCTTTGACATTCTGAGCAAAGATGTCGGCATTGTTACCAGTGTCGAACAGGACACGCTTGCCGTTGTACTCTACCAATGCCGAAAACCCCCAATCCTTTTTCAGAGAGGAAGACTGACCAAAAGCATCATAGACGATGGTGATACGATCTGCAGACTCAGCGGGCAATGTGCCCGCAGCCAGTCCCAGGATCGATGCCAGCGTAAAACAAACAGATATCCGGAATCGCATTAAGTATTCTATTATCTGGCCGATACACCCGTTGTCACCTTTCGCAACTAAGGATGTTGCCTCATACGCGAACGAGCCAACGAGAATAAGATCAGCTACCGATGTGGCAGGCTTTGCTACGGAGTTTAATGTTGAAATGATCTGAAAGCTACTTATCAGAACGGTTCCCAGGGTTGGCTGCAGAGGATGCTAAGCGTCATTGCGGATGCGTCGATGTCTCTGCGCGCCACGAACCACGCTCCTCCAGCCAGAAAACCTCGCGACTAATGCCGACTCGTTCAAGTAGAGCGAGATATGGAGTGTAGAAAGGTTTTGGTAAGATGTTTTGCACGAACGACTCCTTGGTCTCGTTCCATCGTTCATACACGACAACTAGATCGGATTGATCGACTGCGGCATTGAGCCACGCATCGATGAAGGTCGGCTCCTTGGCGAGTGCATCAAAGAGGGTGTGTCCTGCCTCAAGCAGTTCCTCGCGATGCTCAGGCTTCACGCGGACGAAAACGTTTAGTGTGATCATGCAATGGATTGTGGAATGACGTCTAACGAGATCAAGCTCACCCACGGCGCTGAGGGCGAGGCTTCATAACATGAGGATAAGACACACAGAAAAACGGCGCAATGGGCAGCGGCGTTGGTATATTCGCGAAAGCTTTCGGAGCTGCAGCGGCTGGTTAGATGGAATTAAATTATCTTGAAGGGTAAGAACAGTCTTACTTGCACAACCACGGGTTGTCCATTCTTTTGGGCAGGTTCAAACTTCCAGTCCTGTCTCTTATACACATCTGACGCTGCCGACGATCAATGGA
>JBKPQI010000132.1:0-5496 GCA_046733975.1 Verrucomicrobiota bacterium | reverse complement strand
GTGCGGACGAGGTCCCGCTGAACGTCAAACGGTAAACTGGTGGAGATGCCATTGACGTAAATCTCGCTGGAATGGTGTCCCTCGGGTTCGAGGAACAGAGGATGAGACGATTTGTGCGAAAAACGGACGACTTTGTCTTCGATCGCCGGGCAGTAGCGAGGCCCCGTACCCGTAATCTTTTGTTGATATAGCGGCGACCTATAGAGGTTTGCCCTTATCACATTGTGGGTTTCTGGGGTGGTTTGAGTAAGCCAGCACGGGAGTTGTTCCACGTGGAACATTCCTTCCGCATTAAAATTCAAAGTAAACGATTCATCTTTTTCCGGGACCACCCTCTCTACAAATGAAAGCCGGGGAGGCGGCTCATCGCCGTTTTGCACCTGCAGCGACGAAAAATCAATTGAGGTGGCATTGAGCCGGCAAGGAGTACCGGTCTTAAACCTCCCAACGTGGAGCCCCAGAGCTCGAACACTCTCGCTGAGACTGGAGGAGGCGTCCGCCATTCGACCTCCGGGTTTTGATTGTTCGCCCACGTGCAAAAGACCACGCAGAAACGTCCCGGCTGTGATTACCACGGATTGCGCCCTGATCGTCAGCCCGAGATCCGTAGTCACTCCGACCGCAGCGCCATGGTCGACGATCACGCTGGCCGCGGTGCCTTGGAGCAGCCGGAGGTTTTTGGTTTTCTCCAAGACGGCCTTCATCCGAAACTGGTAAGCTTTCTTGTCGCACTGGACTCGCGTCGCCCAAACCGCTTCGCCCTTGCTCCGGTTCAAAACGCGGAACTGGATCCCGGTGGCATCCGCGTTTACCCCCATCGCTCCGCCCAGCGCATCAACCTCCTTCACTATGTGGCTTTTGGCCGAACCGCCAATAGCAGGATTACACGACATCTGGCCGATCGTATCGAGATTCTGTGTCAGCATGAGAGTGCGACAGCCCATTCGCGCAGATGCCAGGGCGGCTTCGATACCAGCGTGGCCGCTACCGACGACCAAAACGTCTACCGTGTCAGGAAGGGTCAGCATCTGTTAGAATTCCTCGGCTCGGCTCAGGCAAAAGGGACGCGAGATTTTCGACCTTCCGATCACCACGGACACTGGCGCTAACGATAACGAGATCTGGGGCGAATTCCGCCTGAAATTGGCGGCATGCTCCGCACGGCGCGATCGGCTCGTCCGAATCCGCCACCACCGCGATGGCCAAAAAATCCCGTTCACCGGCTGCGATCGCCACTGCGACGGCGACGCGCTCCGCGCAAATCGTCAAGCCCAGCGAGCGATTCTCGATGTTAGCGCCAGCAGATACCCCGCCTGATTTGCATCTCAAAGCTGCTCCGACGGCGAACTTTGAGTACGGAGCATAAGCTTTCGAACGCGCACTCAATGCTAAGGCTACTAAATTATCAAATTGCTTATCCATTTGGTGATCAGACAACTATATCGCTATTGTTTCCGCGCAGGACGCGCAGCGCGATGCGTCCCATTAATAGCAACATCGCCAGGGATACAAGCAGACCCGCGGCCCAAATCCAGTATTCGTACACCCGCGGATGAGTCTCTCCCCGTGCCAAACGGAGTCCGAGCTGCCCTAGCGTTCCTAAATAGGCATACAGAAACAGGCCCGGAGCTTGACCGATCGCAATCCAAACCATGCAGGTTCGAAAACGAATTTTGGTCAATCCATAGAGATAGTTCATTAAGCTGCTCGGAAACAGTGGGTGCAGTTGGCTGAGCAGAATCAGCTTCCAGCCTTCGCGTTCCACGGCGGGCTCCAAGGCATGAAGTCTGCGGGATTTTTCCAGCCGATGCTCCAGCCATCGGCGACCAACGGTCCGGCCTATAAAAAATGAAATAGCCGCACCGGCGACGTTGCCGATCAGCACAATCAGAAATCCCCACCATAAACCAAAGAAAAATCCGCCGCCGATGCTCAAAACACCGCCGGGCAGCAGCAATACGTTACAGCACGCGTAAAGAATTGGGTAACAAATTGCGCTCCACACCCCCCAGCGCATGACCCGTTGCTGAATCAGCTCTAATAGCTCCGGAACAGGAAAAATGCTCCACAAAGCAACCATGATCCCAATTGCGCCGAGAACGGCGACGGGTTGAAGCCAGAGGGCGCGGTTGGTTTTGTTCAAAGAAGGCCAGACCATCTGCGCGTCAAATGTTCTGCGCAAATTCGTCGGATCGCAGCTCGCGTAAAAGTGTAACCTTCGGATGGCTTTTAGATACACGTCGCAGGCGCGACACGGCTACGACTTTGCTGAAGGTGCTCCTAAGCGTTCTGCGCTTGCGCCTTGCGCCGGCGCGGGATGCCGAGGCTGTCAAAAATTACCCGCGTAGCGTCGGAACGATTGAGCGTGTAGAAATGAATGCCGGCCACGTTGTTATCCAACAGATCGTGACATTGTTCCAAAGCGAAGTGAACGCCCACGCGGCTGACCATTTCGGGATCGTTTTCGCATCGCTGTAGAGCGCGAATTAGCCTAGCCGGAAAACGTGCGCCGCCTGCCAGCTCAGCGATTCGTTTGCATCCGCTCATGGAGGTAATCGGCATTATCCCTGCGATAATGGGGACATGGATGTCGGCTAGCGCACAGCGCTCGCGGAAATCGTAAAAGTCTCGATTATCGAAAAATAGTTGCGTGACGATGTAGTCAGCGCCGGCGTCGACTTTGGCTTTGAGGTGATCCATTTCGATTAATCGATTTGGCGTTGCTGGATGCCCCTCGGGGAATCCGGCCACGCCGATCCCAAAGCCGCGCTGATCCGGGTGCACGCCCGATTCGTTAAATCTGCCAATGAACTTTACTAAATCGATGGCGTGTTGAAACGAGTCGCGCGATTTGTCGTAAGCGATTCCACGCGGCCTGTCGCCTCCGAGCGCGAGAATATTGCCAATGGCTGACTTAGCGTAGCGGATCAAAATTGCCTGGATCTCTTCTTCGTTGTGGCAGACGCAGGTCAGGTGAGGTATCGGGTCGAGTTTTGTCGTGTGTTGGATGCGTTCGACAAGATCGTGGGTCAAATCCCGGGTTGAGCCACCAGCACCGTAGGTAACACTGACAAAGTGGGGCACGTAGGACTCGAGCTCGCGAATCGTATGGTAGAGAGTCTCGGCCGCCTCCGGCGTTCTCGGGGGAAAAAACTCAAATGAGAACGTGGGAGCGTCGCCTCGCATGATGTCGCTGATGTGCATGCCGAAAGTAATATCTTCGTTCGTGGCGCGACTTTCGGTCAACTGAACCAAGCAGATTTCCGACCATGCCTGGCAATCATCTCCGGCGGCTGAAGGTTTTCGAGAGACAACTGGCAGGCCGTATGTCCCGAAACACGGCCGTGAGAACTAACCACATTCCAACTCAACGGCGGCGGCTTCTCAGACACGTTAACGCCGCGAAGACTCGCGGTACCCTAGGCTGACATTGCCGCGGCACTGCTGTTAACGCATTGTGCAAAACCAAGCGAATAAGTTTGAACAAGTTTTGATAATTGATCGGGCCGCTTCGACACTTAGCAGATGCGCGACAAACGAATGCAATTATTCACATTAGGCTCAAACAAAATTCAGCGAGGCATTTCAGCTAACAACCGCGAGAGTTGTTACCACAATGAAGATGAATATTTAAGAGACCCAATCTTTAGTTCTATAGACTGGGTGTGAACAAAAGGTGCGTGAAAGCTTTGATTTCTGGCTTCGCCGGTCACGATGCATCTAGTTATTAATCCTGGACAAGACCATCTGGTAGCGCCAAACATTTGCGCGCTGGCAATCATGACGAAAGCGCCGCGAGCCGGAGCGGTAAAGACACGCTTGCAGCCGCCTCTTACAGCCGACGAAGCCGCTCAGTTGAACGTTTGTTTTTTACGGGATATTGCGGCAGCGATCGGAGGTGCAAACGGAGTATCTAAGGGCGTCGGCGTTTTCACACCTGCCGGAAGTGAGGCTGACTATGGCAATGTTTTGCCGCCTGATTTCGACTTGATTCCGCAACGCGGCGACACTTTCGGCCAGCGACTGATGAACGCTGTCAGCGACTTGTTCGGCGTCGGTTTTCAATCCTGCTGCTTGATTAATTCAGACAGCCCGACTGTCACGGCGGACGCTTTCACTCAGGCCGTGAAGGAGTTGCATGGTGCAAAGAATCGCATTGTGCTGGGTCCAGCTGATGACGGCGGCTATTACTTGATAGGAATGCGACAAGCTTATCGCCGGCTTTTCGAAGATATTGATTGGAGTACCGAGCGTGTGTTTGCCCAAACACTGGAACGCGCGCGAGAACTGGCGCTAAGTGTTCACGTGCTGCCGAAATTTTACGATGTTGATGATGCGCGAGCATTGCGGCGTTTATGCGGGGAGGTGCTTGAACGGGATGCCGGGAACGTGGCCCCAGTGACAACAAACTTTTTGGCCGAGCTGGTTCAGCGTCATGGGCGCGACCGGTTCTTTTAGCGCGCGACTTAAATTGTTGTAGCGGCGCTTGTGCCAAGCGCCGATTCTAAAGAAAGGCGTTTGGCAATAAAGCCTGAGCGAAATGAAACATGCACTCGTTACTGGTGGAGCGGGCTTAATTGGTTCCCACGTCACCGATCTGCTTTTACGCAAAGGATGGCGGGTGCGAATTCTCGACAATCTTGAACCAAATACCCATAAGCGCGGAAGACCCGCGTGGATTAATCACGAAGCCGAATTCGTCGAGGGCGATCTGCGTAAGCGCAGCACAATGGAGAATGCGCTGCGCGAGATCGACATAATCTTCCATCAGGCAGCATACGGGGGCTACATGCCGGAAATGGCCAAGTACGTGCACGTTAATTCGCTTGGCACGGCGCAGATGCTCGAAATCATTCGTGAGAAACGGCTGCCGATCCAAAAAGTGATCGTTGCGAGTTCACAAGCGGTTTATAGCGAAGGCGCGACGGAATGCGCGAAACACGGACTTGTTTTTCCAAAAGTTCGACCTGTGGAACAATTGCAACGCGGCGATTGGTTGGTGCGATGTCCGATTTGTAATGCGCAAACCAAGAGCGTTCCGACGCCGGAAGAAGCGCCGGTGGGCGGGGAGACAGTTTACGGGCTGACCAAGGTCGATCAGGAAAAGCTGGTGTTGCTTTGGGGAAAACAAGTGGGGATTCCGACGGTGGCACTTCGTTATTCCTGCACCTATGGTCCGCGACAGTCGATTTTCAATCCCTACACGGGTGTCATCGCGATTTTTTGCACGCGCCTGATTAACAATCTGCCGCCGGTGTTTTACGAAGACGGAGAACAAACCCGTGATCTTTCTTTCGTGGAAGATATCGCACGCGCTAACCTGCTCGCTGCGGAAACGGATGCCCTAGACGGCCAGGCGGTCAATGTCGGCAGCGGCAAAGCCGTGAGTGTGCGCGAAGTTGCAGAGCGAGTTTCGGATGCGCTCGGAATCAAAATCGCGCCGGAGGTAAATGGCGAGTTTCGTCCCGGGGAGATGCGGCATCTTATCAGCGGAAC
>JBKPQI010000131.1:0-4255 GCA_046733975.1 Verrucomicrobiota bacterium | reverse complement strand
CAGCTATGCTGGTTGGCATGGAATCCTTCCGTTTAATCTACTCAACTGAATATAAGATCGGCCACCACCGCCCGCAAGGTTTGCTCGCAGTGTGTATTTGCTCGGTCACAGTCGCGGCGGAATGGCAGCGGCGAAATCTATTTGAGCACAAGCGACGCCAGCGTTTGCGCAAAGCGCGGATCCGTTCGTAGCTCATCGAAGAGCGGATTAACTCCAAGTTGCAGTGCGAACCAACTAGGTTCCTGCACGGTTTTTGCCATCCAGAAAAATGTTCGTTCAATGTCGCCAAGTCGCATGTACGCAATCATATAGTGATAGGCCGGAACATGTTCACCGCGCGCAGTTTTCTGCTGTAACTGTTCCAACTGTTTCTGCGCCAAGGCGCGTAGCGCGGCCTCAAATCCCGAGGCGGCAAACGTTTCCTCCAGAAGCCGCGCCTGTTCGAGTTGACCGCTCAAGGCCAATGCTGCCCGCCATTGAATGATCGCTTCGTCCCGCATTCCGCTCATTTGACAAGCATCGCCGAAATATTCGTGGGCCGCAGCGTAGCCGGGATGCAAGTCCAGCGTCCTGGCGAAGCGGCTTCGGGCTCGCTCATAGTCTCGGAGAAAGAAATAAATTCTTCCGGTGTGCAACTGTAACCCCGGAAAGAATGGATCGAGCTGGTTGGCGCGCTCAACCTGCCGGAGCGCTTCCTCACCACGCCCAAACAAGGTGAGACAGAGTCCGTAATGGTGTCGAATGTCGGCAAAATTTGGATTCAATTCGGCGCCACGATGAAATTCGCGTTCCGCTGCGGACCAATCTCTCTTATAATAAAGGTGAGTGCCTGCGCAGGCGTTAATCGCTTCCCCCAGCGTTCCATCCAACTCTAGGGCTTTCTTGACAGTTTTTTCCCCCTCCGGCCAAACGTCCGGTGACAGGATGCCGTTGCACGCGCCAAACGAATAGTACAGACCAAGACCAGCGTAAGCCGGCGCAAATGATGGGTCCAGTTCGACTGCTTGTCGAAAGTAATCCCGGACTTTTTCGTAACCCGGGGCAAAAAAGTTTCGCCAGAGATAACGGCCCTTCAAATACAATTCATGCGCCTGGATGTTGGTTGTCGGTTGCACTGAGATCGCTCGCCGTTCCGCGCCACTGAGCCTGGCCTGCAGAGCCTCAGCGATATTGGCTGCGATATCGCTTTCCACGGCAAAAATATCGTCCAACTCGCGGTCGTAGCGCTCCGCCCAAAAATGGGCGTCGTTTTCAGCATCGATCAGCTGGACATGTACTCGCACCCGGTTGCCAGCTTTTCGCACCGAGCCTTCCAGAATATTCGCGACACCGAGTTGTCTTGCGATTTCAGAGATTGCTTCAGTGGTGCTCTTGTAGCGTTGGGTTGAGGTCCGTGAAATCACTTTTAGATCGGCGATGCGCGAAAGTCGGGTGAGGATTTCTTCCTGAATACCGTCGGCGAAGTAAGTCATCGCTCAGATTTTCGAACGGCAATACCGCAATCGATTTCTTGGGAGGAGGAGCAACCGTCTCGATCTTGCGTTCAACGTTTTGATTGGAGGCTAACCTTTTCGGACATTCGGGATTTCCGAACTCGTCTGAGTAGAGATTGAAGAGCGCGACCGAGACGCCGTGTTTAACCTGACATGTGCCAAGGTCGTGCAATAGCGGCCGCCATTTCGCGTATTGTTCGAGATCGTCCGCCACCCGTTTCGAAATCAGAATGTGGCCGGCGTCGCCACAATCCATGACGCGTTGCGCGATGTTGATGCCAGCACCCGCAATGTTCCCCTGCTCGCTCAGGTCGGTGACGCCTTTCACCGGACCACTATGAATTCCCATGCGCACCTGTAGCTCTGGATGTTTCCTTAACTCGCGAGCAATCTCGACCGCACATTTCACGGGTTCCTCTGGAGTGGTGCGAAATACTAGCGCGCCGCCGTCGCCTGTCGGCAGGCGCATTAATTTCCCGTCGCGTTGCGCCGCCCGAAACGTGTCCGTCTCGCGTGCGATGTCGCGTAGCTTTTCCAAATGCTCGAGCTGCTCGTGAATCAGGAGCTTGGTGTAACCGACGATGTCGACGAACAGAACGTGGCCAATTTCAAGTTCGACGTCAGGCATGTTTCCGCAAAGGCGGCCCTTTAAATCGCAGCGCATTCAACCGTCGCCAAATGAAATCTCGACATCGCGCGCTGTCTGCACCGTTTCGCCGTTCGGCGGCACAAGGCGCAGGCGATTGATGGCATCTGCGATGGGAACATGCCGGACGTGATAGTTCTGATAGCTGACGATCGATCCGAAATGGCCCATGTTGATTAACTGCACTGCCTTTACCCCGACGCGGGTGCCAAGAATACGATCGAGGATGGTTGGTTCGCCGCTTCAAAACAGCATTGAGTCGGGGGCAATCCCCGCGACTGGTGACAATGCCGATCCGCGTCTTCATGCGCGGAGAGATTACAGCATCTTCTTCGGATCGACCACTCTACCGCTGGCGGCCCACTGGTCGTAAACCTGCCAGCCCTGGCGGACGAGGCGTTCGCCATCGCCAAAGCGATCGTTGCTGCCCAGAATCACAACGATGAGGTGCTTCGGGAAAATAGTTGCGCTGTTGTCGCCGTTTTTGATCACTTCAGACGGACGATTGGCCGAAAGAATCAGACATTCGCCAGCATGCGCAGTTTGGCCCGTCTTCACACCGTCAATGCCATTCGTTCCGAGTAAATCATTCGTGGTTTTTAAGAGGGTGTGCAGCTGTTTCCCGCCGCGATTGAAAGAAATCTCGCGTTCCCGTTGGGAAACATAAAAACGAAAGCTCGCCTTGTTCATCGCATACCGCGTCAAACGCGCGAGATCGACCGCAGTGGAGTACGGCATCGGCCGCTCCTTGTAGTCGAAACCGCTGGCATTAACAAAACGCGTGTGATCCATCCCAAGTTGTTTTGCCAAAGCGTTCATCTGGGAGACAAATATCGCAGCCGGTGTGACTCTAGCGTTCGAAGCTGCCGGCGCTATTGACCCAAGTGTCTCTCCCACTCGAATGGCAAGAGCATTGGCGGCGAGATTGTCGGACTGGACCAGAGCCGCGTAGAGCAGATCGCGTAACGAGACGACGTCGCCAATCTGCCAGCCAATTTCGTTTTTCTCGATGCCGACAAAGGCAGACTCAGTGATGGTCGCGAGTTGGTTGAGATCACCGCCTTTTTTTTCCGCCCAATCGAGAACGACACAGGCCGTCGCGATTTTTGTTAAACTTGCCACCTGCCGTTTTTCACGAGCGTTCTGTTCAATCAAAACGTGGCCGGTCTGCGAATCGACCACGAGATAAGACGGCGGTAGCGATGCGGCCGATGCCGGCCACAACGAAACCGAGCCAAGTGCGATTGCCGTCGCGGCAAAAATTTTAACCGTAGAACCCACGCCCCGAAAAACCGGCAGCACCTTAACCGGCAAAGATGGAATTACAATGCGAAAACTACCTCAGTAATTATTCCGGCAGGCTGATGTTGGCGCGCGCCCCGTAGCGATACGGATTGGCGCTGAGCGTCAGATAAATCCTCTCGGCAGCGTTTTGAAGATCGAAGTGAATCGCCCGACCAAGGCCGCTGGCGCGAACTGTGCCTGCCCTGCCCTGAAGCTCGCTTCCGCCGTACATGTCAAATTCATATAGCACTACGCCGCTCTTAACATCGGTGACGCGGACATGCAGCGCGAGAACGGACCGGCCGGTGCCGAGGTGGCCTCCTAAAAAGAAGCGCCCGGCTTTGCTGCCGCCGTCGATCACATCAAATTCCCCATCAACAAGCCAGCCGGTTTGCGGAGTCTCATGCGGACGCAGAACCCGGGCCGGCGCCATTTTTTCGAGCTGTTCCTTCAGGTCTTCCGCAAATTCAACCGGCGCCAGCGCCTTGCGAATAGGGTATTCCCCATCCGTTTGCGCCTGGTCACCAATAAACTTCGCCGTGTCGACACAGAACGGCCGGATGTAAATGTAATGCGGCTCGTAGGCACCGACACCGCAGTTGGCCGTGATCATGCGAACGTGCGATCCAAAATCTTTGCCATCCGTCGCTGCAGTCGAGATGGAACCACCGACTCGGCTTTTGGTAACATACATGTCTGCGCAGGAACAAAGCAGCAGGCTTGAAGCAATAGCGATAAAAGGTTTCATAGTTTTTGGTGCGACCATCTGCTCTTCCTCAAGAGCCGGACGGATGCGTGGCTTCGGTGCTGCAACTATCGTGCCGCCCAAGAC
>JBKPQI010000130.1:0-12025 GCA_046733975.1 Verrucomicrobiota bacterium | reverse complement strand
ATCAATGTCGATACTTCTCCAGCAGGTGATCGATATAT
Organism: Verrucomicrobiota bacterium; assembly: GCA_046733975.1. Lineage (GTDB taxonomy): Bacteria > Verrucomicrobiota > Verrucomicrobiia > Chthoniobacterales > UBA10450 > AV69. Next base: position 11,987 of record JBKPQI010000130.1, on the reverse strand, counting down.
GCGCTGTAGGTGTCGGCGAGTAGCGCGCTTTCGATAAAGAGAATATTTTCGGCGTTGAACTGCGCGCTGCGCGAAAAATTAAACGAGCCGGTGATTACAGTATCATCGATCACGAGAATCTTATTATGCATGAAATCGTGGCGACCCGTCGGCGTATAAGGAGTCGAGTCTTTGCCGACCAGGTGAGCACCGGCAATGACGCTCTGAAGCGCCCCGATCTTCCATCGGTTCTGCGGAACGGCCTGCCACTGCAAATATACCTCCGCCATTTGCGTCCGATCGTAAATCCCATCGACCACAACGCGACCGGTCTGCAATAACTTTTGCAGTTCCGAAATGAGCGAGCCGGAGTTGATCAACAGACTGCAGATCCGCACGCGCCGCTGTGACCCGCGCACCCGTCGCGCGATTTCGGCATCAATTTCCGCTCCGTAACCCGGAGAAAACATCACCCGCGCTTCGGCTGGCTGACCTGCAAATGTTACCGGCACCGAAACCGAATCAATTCTTCCGGTATTCTCGAAGTTCTCCTTCTCCCACAGTTGTTCGAATTCTTCGGCGTAATAGCCAGCCAGCGCTGGCGAATCCATCTGCACGATGTTGTTTTCCATCAAGGTGAACGCGTCATCGGTCAGGTTAGTCGATCCAGTCCAGACTGACTGTCGATCGCGAACGATGAACTTACTGTGCATCAGTTTCATTCCGGCAATGCGACGCCATGGATAACCCAGAGACTGAACGAGGCTGCCGGTCCCAGGTGGCGCCGGATCCTGGCCGGCCGCGACATTTGGCCGGACTGGTTTGTCGCCATCGTAACAAAAACGGATCTGCACGCCCGCGGCTGCCCGGTCATGCAAAGCCGAACTCAGCGCGGCCTTGAGCGGATCGCTCAAGCGCATGTCGTAAACAGCAAAGTCAAGGCTTTGCTTCGCAGCACTAACAAACGCGAGCAATCGCGCCATGACTGTGTCGGCGGTTTGTTCGCCCTGCGTAAGAAAGAAAACCGAGAGCGTGTCCACGAAATGGCGCTATTTCCAAACACCCAAGCTTCGCAATTGCTTTGTAGCGATGCCGGCCCAGTCGTTGTTGGAAGCTGGACAGGCCGGGCTCGGATGTAAAATCTGGCCGACCTGCGGCTCCGCTGCTCGCCGACCCGATAATTTTGGCGTGCTGCTGTCGATGACATCGCGCGCGCGTTTGGCCGCGAAATCACCGACACCAATGACCCACTGCGGTTGTAGGATTCTAATTATTTCCCGCAAATGTTCATCGCATGCGGCGAACAGCGGGGTGCGCTCGTCTGCTGGCAATTTGTCCGGAGTCCGATTGCGGCCGCTGCCCTCGATAAACGCCAGTGGACAATAATTCATTACCATGTGGTCTTCGAAGAACTCCGCGGCAGAACCAAAGCGTTTCGCAAACAATCCCCATAAACGCTGGCCGCTGATTTCGCTCCGCCCGCAGTTGAATCCCAGCACCGGCCGTTTGGGGTGCTCTTTAGCAGGACGGTGGATTCGGGTTTGAACACCGAGCCAGTCCCGCACCGCCGCAATTTCGCCAAACGGAATGCCGGTCTGGGCCATGCCGAAGGGACCAGGATTCATTCCGAGAAACAAAACGCGCCTGCAGCTGTCGCTGTAACGCTTGAGGTAAGCCTCGTGCGCAGGCCACGCGTAAACCAGAGGATTGTAAACGTGCGTAACTGGCGCCGCGAACGTTAATGTTTTAACAGCGGCACGCAGGCATTTCGCCGCAACGATTAAGGACTCAGCTGTGGCCACATTCGATGTTACGACATCGGAGCAGCGATTCGAGATTCAGCTTCGAGTCGACAGTTCGGCCGCGAAATTACCAACCCAGAACCTTCGCGAAAATGAGAGGTGCCACAATAGTAGCGTCGGATTCGATAATGTATTTCGGCGTGGTGGCGCGCAGCTTTCCCCAGGTAATCTTTTCGTTGGGCACTGCTCCGGAATAGGAACCGAAGCTGGTGGTCGAATCACTGATCTGGCAGAAGTAACCCCACTCCGGAACCTCCCCGCCTTTGACGTCCTGGTTCAACATCGGCACGACGCAAATCGGAAAATCGCCCGCAATGCCACCGCCAATCTGGAAGAAGCCGATCGATGACTCCTTGGAAACGCGTCGAAACCAATCGGCGAGTTCCATCATGTATTCGATGCCGGAGCGAACCGTGTGCACGTCGTTAAGTTCACCGGTGATATTGCGAGCGGCATAAATGTTTCCTAAAGTGGAATCTTCCCAACCCGGCACGAATACCGGCAGGTTTTTCTGGGCGGCTGCCATCATCCAACTATCGTTAGGATCGATTTCGTAAAATTTTTTCAGCCGACATTCGCGCAAAATCCTGAAAAGAAATTCATGCGGGAAAAAGCGTTCTTTCTTCTCCGCGGCAGACGTCCACTCTTCCATCACAACTTTCTCGATTTTGCGGATGGCGTATTCCTCGGGAATACAGGTATCAGTCACGCGATTAAGGTGGCGGCTAAGTAATTTTTCCTCCGCTTCCGGGGTGAGCTCGCGGTAATTGGGAATGCGCTCGTATTGAGAGCGCGCAACAAGGTTAAAGAGGTCCTCTTCCAGATTCGCGCCGGTGCAGGTGATGGCGTGGACCTTGTCCCGCCGGATCATTTCCGCGAGGGAAACGCCCAACTCGGCAGTGCTCATCGCGCCGGCCAGCGTGACCATCATCTTTCCGTTTTGTTCTAAATGCGCGATGTAGGCCTCAGCGGCGTCCTTCACTACCGCGGCATTGAAGTGCCGGTAATGGCGATCAATGAATTGACTAACGGCCCCTGGTTTCACGGTCTGGCAAGTTTGCGCTTCGTCCTGTCGATGCACAATCAGAAACACAGTTTTGCGGCACGAGTTCTAAAAAACAACCCATTCTGTGATGTCGCAGGTTTAAGAGGATTGGGCCAAAGGCTCAGGGCAACGCCGCAATGATGCGCGCAACCAGAGATTGTGGCGCGATTCCCAGGCCGAGCACAATGATGGCGGCGAACGCGATTGTGGCTCGTGAAAGTGCATTGCGACCGAACGACACGGGCCTAGATTTTTCAGCGCCGGGCGTTTGAAAAATAATCTTCAGGACGATGAGATAGTAATAAAGCGAGATCAAACTCCCGAAGAGCGCGACGACCACAAGCCAGAGCAGGCCGTGATTGGCACCGGCGGCGAAAGCGACGCTGAACAAATAAAATTTCCCGAAAAATCCGGCGAGCGGCGGAAGCCCCGCTAGCGACAACATGAAGATGGCCATGCAAGCGGCGAGCAAAGGAGAGCGCGCTGCCAGTCCGGAGAAGTCCTGCAAATCGTCGCCACCGGTCTCACGGCGCACCACACCCACAACACCGAATGCCCCGATCAAAGTGCATGCATAGATGGTGGTATAAAACAAAGTGGCACCAAATCCTTCACGCCCGCCGGCGACGAGTCCAAGCAGCGTGTAACCGGCATGCGCGACCGCGGAGTAAGCAAGCAAGCGGCGCAGATTATTTTGCACCAGGGCAACCAGGTTGCCGAGAAGAATCGAAAACGCTGCCAACACTGCTAAGACCGGCGACCAGCCAATCAACATCGCATGCCAGTCGGCGCTACCGTGCATCGGGCCAAACCCGGCCAGCATCATTTTTCCAAGCACCACGAACGACGCGACCTTCGATCCCGAGGCAATGAAAGCCGCGCTGGACATGGGCGCACCTTGATAGGCATCGGGTGCCCAGAGATGGAAGGGCGCGGCTGCAATTTTGAAGGCAAATCCAACCAGAGTCATGACGATGCCCGCGAACAACAAGGGAGACAGTGCTTGCGTATTCAACTTCTCCCCCATCGCCGCAAGACCGGTAGTGCCGGCGACACCATAGACGAGACTGAGCCCGAAAAGGGTGAACGCACTGGCCGTGCTGCCGAATAGGAAATACTTCAGGCCGGCTTCGGCCGAGCGAACGTCGGCCTTATCGAAGGCTGTCATCAGGTACAAGGACAGCCCGGTAAGTTCGAGCCCGATGAAAATCATCAATAGTTCTTCGCTACTAACGAGAAGTAGTAAGCCGACGGTGGCGAGTAGAATGAGAGCTAGGTATTCGGCGTAATGACGAATGTCGCGCGGCGCGAGCAAGATCGTAAAGAATGCGAGAATCAAACAGACAGACTCAAAGAGCGAGTTCAGTGGCGAGATCACCAGCATGCCGCCAAAGAGATCAGCGCTTGCTGGCAGCATCGCGATCGCGGCGATCGTAAGAGTGAGGCCCAGTGTCGCGACCGCGGTGCAGATCACAGCCGAGGAACGTGCTTCTACGCGTCCTGGGACGCGCGGAAGCGCGTCCCGCCGTCCAGTTGTTAGGCCAATTGCGAGAACAATTAAAGCCGTCACAGTTACGATCGCCTCGGGCGCCGCCAGCTTGAGTAGTTCGAGGTAGGACATGGGCACGGCTACAATGTTCAAAGATTACCGATGTTGCATCTGTAGCGCCGTCGCTCTGTTGCCGTCGCAGCCCCGATAGGGCGGAGCGATTACCGTCGCTGCAGACACGTTTTTCATGGTTTTAGGAATCGCATCGCTTCCACTGCCGGTTGAATACGATCGAGGAGTAGCTTTGGATAGATTCCTACTGCAATGGTTGTGAAAATCAGCAGGCCGGCACCGAGTTTTTCGGCCAGGGTAATCCGTTCTTGCTCGTTCGAATCCGCTTCGAGCGGCACGCGACCTTGTTGCAGTCGAATGTTTCCGGGGCCGTCCCCAAAAAAACTTTTCTTCAAAGCGCGCAACGTAAACGCCGCGACCAGCACCATACCGGCGCCGACAATCCACACCGCGAGCGGATATGTTTTCCATGCCCCGATTAAGATCGTGATTTCCGCGGCGAACCCACTGAAACCAGGAATGCCCATGGATGCAGCAGAGGCAATGACAAACACGACCGCTGCGAACGGAAGAGCGCGACTCAATTGCATTAGCGATAAGTCATCGAGGTCGCGCGTGTGCGTCCGCCGGTAAATCATCCGTCCCGCAACGCCGAAGAGCAGGGCGCCGATGACACCGTGGGAAAACATTTGCAGGACCGCGCCGGAAACGCCGAGGACGTTGGCCGTCGCGAGCCCAAGAAGCACGAACCCCATGTGACTCACGCTTGAGTAACCGATGACGAATTTCAGGTCGCGCTGCCGCAGGGCAACCGCAGCGGCATAAACAATTCCGATCACCGCGACAACCGCAATCCATTTACTCCACGCCTGGAAGCCCTGCGGAAAAACGTTCATCGCCACCCGCAAACCTCCGTAAGCGCCGAGTTTCATCACGATTCCGGCGAGCAGCATTGAACCGGCGGTAGGTGCGGCGACGTGACCGGTGGGCGCCCAGGTGTGCAATGGCCAGATACCGGCGAGAACGGCAAAGCCGAGGAACAAAACCGGGAAGGCCCACTGCTGCAGTTGTGAGTTGAATTGAAATTGCGCGAGCTGGTTCAAGTCTAATGAACCGCCGGTCACATAGGCGGCGATTATTCCGATGAAAACGAGCGTGCCGCCAAAGAACGAATACAGCGTCAGCTTCATCGCACCATATTCCTTATTGGTGGATCCCCAGATCGCGATGAGGAAATACTTCGGCACGATGACGAGTTCGTAGAATACGAAGAGGAGAAAAAGATCAGCGCTCAAGAAAACGCCGCAGGAACCGCCCACCACCAGCAGGAGCCAGAAAAAGAATTCGTTCGACCGTTCGGTGACGTCCCAGGAAAAGAGGACTGAGCTCACCGCCGTAATGGAGGTGACCAGAACAAGCGTGAGGCTGATACCGTCGACGGCAAGATGATAGTTTATGCCAAGAGCGGGCACCCACGGGACCTGCACGATGGTAGTGAAACGGGAGCGCTCGAGATCCTCGTGGGAAAACGCGCTAAGAGTGATTGCAAGACTTGCTGCTGTTGTGAAGAGCGCGACCCATCGCGAAAATTTTCTCGGCAAAAGCAGCGCGGCGATCGCACCGGCGAATGCGACGTAAATCGTCCAGGCGATCATCTTGCGACAGCAATGATCTGTTTACTGGTCATGCCAGCAACCGCGCCATCTGCACCACGGTCGTGTTGAAAATGTTAAAAACGGCCTGGGGCGCGATGCCAATAGCGAACATCAGGAGAGTGATTGGAATAATCGTCCACTTCTCATTAGATGTGAGGTCTGGAAAAGCTGCAGTGGTGGCAGCAACTGGCCCGCTGAAGAGCGATTGCATCGCGCGCATGAAAACGACAGCGGTGAAGAGCAGGCCGATGACAGCGAGTGCGGTAGAGCCGGCGGCAATGGCGAAGGAACCCTTAAAGATGAGGAACTCACCGATAAAACCATTAAGCCCGGGTAATCCGAGCGACGAGAACATTACGACGCTCATCCAGCCACAAAGGAGCGGGGTGCGCTGCATCAGCCCACCGAAATCGTCGATTCCGCGCGCCCCGCGCCGCTGCTCCAGCAGTCCGACAAAGTAGAATAGTGCCGCGGCGGTGATCCCGTGGTTGAACATCTGCATGAAAACGCCGCTCAAAGCAGCCTGCATTTCTGCCACAGGCCGGGCCGCGGCCGCCGTTACGGCGAAGAGTCCGAGCATGCAGTAGCCGAGGTGATTGATCGACAAATAGGCGACCATGCGCTTCAGGTCAGTCTGCGCCCACGCCGCGAGCGGTGGAATTACGATCGAACAAACCGTCAGGGCGAGGAGCCATGGCCCTAATGTCCTAATCTCGTTAGGAAAAAGCGGCAGCAGCAGACGGACAAAACCATAAACCCCCATCTTCGAGAGTGCGCCAGTCAACATCATCGTTACTCCGGTAGGCGCCGCTTCGTAGGCATCTGGTAACCAGGTGTGAAAGGGGAAAAGTGGCACTTTAACTGCGAGTCCGAGAAAAATGCCCGCGAAGGCGATCCATCTCAGATTATTTGGCAAAATATTCCCAGCTCTGCCCAGTTCAGCGAGGCTGGCGAAATCAAAGGTGCCGTTGATGAAGTAAATTCCGAGAAAGGAGAGAAGCATGGCCACGCTGCCGAGGAAAGTGTAGAGGAAGAATTTGGTCGCGGCACGGTCGGAGCCGGACTGGCGGTTGCGCCTTTCGCCTCCCCAGATCTTTATCAGAAGAAACGCGGGAACGAGGCTCATTTCGTAGAAGAGAAACCAGAGGACGAAATTTTGAGCGGTAAATGTGCCGTAAAGCGCAGCCTGGGTAACTAACATCAGCGCGCAGAAACCGCGGTCCATTTTCTGCGCGAGCAGGGAAAATGAAAAAACTAACGAGGTCAGGATAACGAGAAGAAGGCTCAATCCGTCGACGCCGACCAGGTATTCAGCGCCGATCGCATCAATCCAGCTATGACGTTCTACCAACTGTAGACCGGGCAAATTCGCATCGAAGTTTCGCCAGATGATAAAAGTGCATAATGCAGTGATCAGGTTGAAGACAACAGCCAGCGGGCGGGCGTAAGCGCGGGTCGCACTAACCACCACTGCGCCCGCAAGCGGCGCGACTATTAAAGTAGTGATCAAGCCAGCCATGCGTAGAGGAGAAGCAGCAGAAGCATTCCAAGCGCGATTGCGCCGAGATAGGCCTGGATTTGACCGGAATGCGCGGTTGAGATTAAACGACCGAATCGACGCGCGCCGGTGGTGGTGTCGTCCACACCCGCGTTGATAGCGCGCTCATCGAACCCTTTACTCAGGACGGCAGCGACCTGACCGATTCCGGAGAACAAGCTGACGAGGCCGTCCCAGAAGTATCGGTCCAGAAAATCGAACAGGCGGGAGAGGAAGCGACTGCAGGCGATGATGCTATGATTGTAGAGTTCGTCGATCCACATCTTCCGGGCGAGAAATCGAAACAGAGCCGGCTGCATGCGCGCCAACGGATCAGTTTCGCCGGCATTGCGGTATAGCAACCAGCCGAGCCCGATGCCGGCGGCAACCAGCCCAAGGGAGAGAAAAAGCATTGGTTGAACGAGAACGCTGAGATCAAGATGGGCTGGTTCTCCGCTTAGATAAGCGTGCAACCACGGCCACGCCGGCGTCAAAAAGACCGCTAAAATAACCGAGCAGACTGCAAGAATAATTAACGGCGTTGTCATTACCCGCGGGCTTTCGTGCGGATGCAACACAGGGCTTTGCCGTGTGGGGCGAGCGGAGATGTTCTCTGCTCCCTTTTCAGCGGGTTGCAAACTCGCCGGACGCACAGACTGGAATTCTATGTTCCCGCGCCTGTCACCGAAGAAAACGTAGATGATTTGCCGCGTCATATAGAGACCGGTTAAAATGACGCCGCTGAGCATGAGGTAATGGGGGAGACGCGAGAGCGGCCATTCGGCGGTGCGGTGCAGGATTTCTTCCTTGGTCCAACCGCCGGAAAAGAAGAACGGAACGCCGCTCAAGTTCATCATACCAACGGCATAGGTCAGAAATGTCACCGGCATGATCCAACGCAGGGCGCCCATCTTTCGAATATCCTGCTCGTGATGCAGCCCGTGAATGACGGACCCGGCGCCAAGAAAGAGAAGCGCCTTGAAAAATCCGTGCGCAATCAAATGCATGATCCCGGCGGCCACGCCGCCGACGCCGAGCGAGACCATCATCAATCCGAGCTGCGAGACGGTGGAATACGCGAGAATGCGTTTGATATCGAACTGCGCCAGCGCGATGAGCGAAGCCATCATCGCGGTCACGACACCGACAATGACGACGACGGTGAGCGAGGGGGTGACGCCATTCACTGCACCTAACGAGAATAAGGGGTAAACCCGGGCAACCAGGAATACGCCGGCCGCGACCATGGTGGCGGCGTGGATCAACGCGCTTACCGGAGTCGGTCCTTCCATCGCATCCGGGAGCCAGACGTGGAGCGGGAATTGCCCGGACTTGCCCACAGCGCCGCAGAAAATCAGCAGCGCAATGAGCGTGACGCTCGACCCAATTTTTACGAGACTGCTTGATTCGAGCGCGCCATTCCCCTGATCATAAAACAGAAGGGTGCCGGTGGCCTGATACAGCCAAAGCATTCCAAGAAAAAAACCGAGATCGCCAATGCGCGTAGTAATGAATGCTTTTTTGGCGGCGGCAGCGGCGCTGGGGCGTTCGATCCAGAAGCCGATGAGCAAATAGGAGGCGAGTCCGACCAGTTCCCAGCTAACGAAAAGCAGGAGTAAACTGTTCGCGATAACAACTCCGAGCATTGCGCCGGAGAAAAACGAGAGATAAGCAAAGAACCGGGTGAAGTTTTTGTCCTCGCTCATGTAGCCGACGCTGAAGACGAAAATGCAAAGACCAACCAGTGTGATCATGATCAGCATGGCGGCAGCGAGCGGATCGAGGACCCAGCCGAGTCGAAGTGTCTGCTCGCCGAAAGTGAACCAGGTGAAATTCCGAACAACGCGGAAACCCGGAGTTTGCAACGTCGGCAGAAAAGCGAGGATGGAGAAGCCGAGCGCGAGGATCTGGCCGGTGATGGCACATCCGGCTGCGGCGATCCGGCGCGAATTGGATAAGGACAGGATCAAGAGTGAAAGTGCCAGGGGGACGGCGGGAATAAGCCAGATATTTGTCACAATCCAGCTCATGAGACCTCGGAAACAGCAGGCGTTGAGCTCTTCTTTCTCCTCATCCTTTTAGCTCATTTAATTGATCGACATTCGCCGTGTGATAATGCCGGTAGATGGCGATGACGAGGGCAAGGCCAACGGCGGCTTCGGCAGCGGCGATGGCAATGGAGAAAATAGCGACCATTACTCCAACGGGGGCTTGTGGCTGCGGACCGAAGCGCCAGAAGGCGATGAAATTCAGGTTCGCGGCCGCGAGCATGAGTTCAATCCCGATGAGAATGAAAATGGCGTGACGCCGGCTGAGGGCGGCCAGAAGACCGGTGGAGAACAGTGCACTCGAAATGATGAGGAAAAGTTGGAGAGTGGGTGTCATCGCATTGGCGGCAGACAACGTCCAATGCCCAACGTCCAACGCCCGACGTCCAAGGCAGAGTCTTTCCATTGCACGTCGAGCGTTGAGTGGGCGGTAAGCGTTGGCGGCGTCTTCGTCACTATTTCTCCTCCATCACCAGAATCAGCGCGCCAATGAGCGCGCCGGTCAGGACCAGGCCGACACACTGCAGCGGCCAGACAAAAGTAGTCATCAATGTTTGCCCGATTTGTTTGACCGTAACCGGTTCGATTTGTGGCGCCGGAGAGGCGAGCGAGGTGGTGTTTAATACGATCCAGAGCAGTCCACCGAAAACTGCAAGTGCCACGATGACGCCGGCCCAATTGACGCCGCCTCCAGTTACGATATCGCGGCGGGTCAGCAGGATGGTGAAAACAATCAGAACTGCGACCGCGCCGACATAGACGAAAATTTGGACGAGGCCGACAAACTCAGCGCCTAACAAGAAAAAGTACGCCGCGACACCGACAAAAACGATTACCAGACTAAGGGCGGCATGGATTACTCTGGGAAGGGTGGCAGCGGCGAGCGCGCCGGCCAGAACAATTATCCCGATGACGACAAAGGCGACGGTGTTCATGGGGAAAAACCGAGCTTGAGGCGGGGTTTTTGCAGGGCAGGCGCATCCCCTGCCGATTTGAACGGACCGGCAAGCGGTGCGCTTGTCCTACGATAGATAGCACGATTCACGTTGTTCATTCGGCGAAACGATACGTACGTGGCGCAAATTTCTTTTTCGTTTCGAGCAAACGTGAGAGCGCGGCGTAGACAATCACTATTATGGCCAGCGACCAGAGCCAGCCGGCAAGGCCGTGCCCCTGATAGTACCAGACGGCAGCGGCTATGATGCAGGTGAACGCCATCGGCAGCATGAACTTCCAGGCGAAGTTCATCATTTGGTCGACCCGAGTGCGCGGCAACGTCCCGCGAACCCAGATGTAAACAAAAAGTAACGCGCTGAGTTTGAGAAAAAACCAAACGTACGATGGAATGAATTCCAGAAACCCAAACGGCGCGTGCCAGCCGCCCAGGAACAGCGTCACGGCGATGCCACTGATTGCGAACATGCCGAAATATTCCGCCAGGAAAAAGGTGGCGTATTTGAATCCGGAATACTCCGTCATGTGACCGGCGACGATCTCGGATTCGCCTTCCGGGACGTCGAACGGAGTGCGATTGGATTCCACCAAGCCGGAGACAAAAAACAGGATAAAGGCAGCCGCACCCCACGGCGTGATGACAAACCAATGCGGCACGATGGCAAACGAGTAACCATCCTGCGCGGCAACAATGGCATCGGGAGAAAGCGAACCGACGACCATCACTACCGGAAGAGAGGTAAGAATCAGAGGCAGCTCGTAGCTCACCATTTGCGCGATCGCACGCATGGCTCCGAGCATGGAAAATTTGTTGTTGCTCCCCCAGCCCGCCATGAAGACAGCCAGCTCGGTAGTCGATCCAATCGCGAAGAAAAACAGAATGCCGCCGTCGATCGCGAATGGCGTCATGTTTCGTCCGTACGGAATAACGCCGAGGGTTAAGATGGCAGTTGCCGCGATAATAATGGGCGCGAGGAAATGCACCACTTTGTCGGCGCGGGCCGGCACGACATCTTCCTTGATCAACATTTTAATGCCATCGGCAACGGGCTGGAAAAGGCCGAATGGTCCCACTCGATTGGGCCCGTAACGGTTTTGCATTCGGCCCAAAATTTTTCGCTCCAGCACGGAGATGAGCGCGAAGATGGTGAGAAAAACTGCGAGCAGCGCGGCAATGTTAATGAGAATCGACGCGATGGCCGTCACCCAATCCGGCATCCCTGAAAGGAACGACAGAATCCATTGCTTTGCGGTAATGAAAATTTGATCGAGTGAATTACTCAAAGTCCGCTGAAGAAAAGCGGTAGTGATCACTGAAATCAAGAAAATGTCTCTCCGGGCACTAGCACTGTAGCCGTCGCCCTGTAGGCGACGTGCACGGTTCGCGCAGCGAAGCGGCTACAGCT
>JBKPQI010000129.1:0-29939 GCA_046733975.1 Verrucomicrobiota bacterium | reverse complement strand
CCCGCGGCGTTTGGATGAACACGGTCGGGTAGGTTTAATTCGGGATTCCCGGCCACGCCCTCCAGGAGATACGGCACGAGGGCAGCGCGGTTTTTGTCCGCCAGTGCGGCGAACATTTTTCCAAATTGCGCGATGTAATCGCTGGCGCCAGAGGGTTCCGGAAATTCCATTCCAATTATCACCAGAGTGACGTTTGGATTGCGCGCTTTCACCTGATCAACAATCGACTGGAGGTTGACGCGAATGGTTTCGATCGGAACTCCGCGCCAGGCGTCGTTAATGCCAAGCTCGAGAACAAAAATATCTATTGGGCGATCGAGATGCCGGGCAAGACGGTGCAGACCGTCTTCGGTGGTGCTGCCGCTGACGCTGGCGTTGATTACCCGAAAATGGGAACTGATCGGACGCAGCTTATCGAGTAACAGCATCGGCCACGCTTGTCGCGGACTAATGCTGAAGCCGGCCGATAAGCTGTCGCCGAACACGAGTATGGTTTTCATTTGCGATGGACCCGTGACGCGGCCGCAGCCGATCTGGCAGCAAAATAAAGAAAGCAGCAGCGCTGCTCCAATTCGCCATTGCTTCGGTCGTCTCCGCATTCTAATTTCTGCGCTCACTCGATTCCGACATTCTCGGACATCGTTAACCCTGAAAATGTTTTATTATGGCAAACTACGGCATTAATGGTTTCGGGCGCATTGGACGTAACGTTCTCCGCGCCATGTCACAAAGCGACGTCAAACGCGTCCGGGCGATCAACGATCTGACCGACACTCACACGCTGGCCCATTTACTGAAATGGGATTCCGTTCACGGGAAATTCGATGGCGAAATTAGTTATGACGACCAGAACATTATCGTGCGCGGCCATAAGATTCGGATCCTGAAGGAACGCGATCCAGGGAATCTGCCGTGGAAAGATTTGGGCGTGGACGTGGTGTTGGAGTCCACCGGTTTTTTCACCAGCCGCGACAAAGCCGAACTGCATATTAGTAAGGCCGGGGCCAAGCGGGTGCTGATCAGCGCGCCGGCGAAGAATCCGGACGCGACGATTTGCATCGGAATTAACGACGATATTTATGACCCGGCGAAGGACACGATAGTTTCGAACGCCAGTTGCACGACCAACTGTCTGGCGCCGCTGGCCAAGGTATTGCGCGAAAATTTCGGCGTGCAACACGGGTTCATGAGCACCATTCACAGTTACACCAACGACCAACGCATTTTGGATTTTCCGCACGAAGATTTGCGGCGGGCTCGGGCGGCGGCGATCAGTATCATTCCCTCGAGCACGGGTGCTGCCAAAGCGATTGGCGAGGTCATCCCCGAGTTAAAAGGAAAATTAAATGGCGGCGCCTTCCGGGTTCCGACGCCGGACGGTTCGGTGACAGATTTTACCGCGGTGCTGGAGAAAGATGCGACGGTAGATGCCGTCAACAATGCGTTCAAGGAAGCGGCATCGGACAAGAGTTACAAAGGTGTGCTGGAATACAGCGATGAGCCGTTGGTGTCGGCGGACATTGTGGGCAATCCGCATTCCTGCATTTTCGACAGCAAACTGACGCTCACGCTTGGTAATCGCTTTGTGAAAGTAGTCGGCTGGTACGACAACGAGTGGGGCTACAGCAATCGTTGCGTAGAACTGCTGGAAATGCTGGCGAAATAACAGTGCGGTGATGACAAAGCTCTTCATTCCGAGCGAGTCCGCCAGTCGGGCTCGAAGCGAGGAGTCCCGTGGCGTTACCTTCAAGATTCGCGGCGGGATCCCTCGACTGACGCTCGGGATGGCACGAATCTGATATGAAGCTTTCTCTTCGCGATCTGGATGTGCGCGGAAAACGCGTGCTGGTGCGGGTCGATTTCAACGTGCCGGTGGAGGAGCGCGACGGGAGGATTGTGATCACGGATGATACTCGAATTCGCGAAGCGTTGCCGACGATCAACTGGCTGCGACAGCACGGGGCCAAAACCATTCTGATGTCGCATTTCGGCCGGCCAAAGGGCAAACCGGTCGATAAATACTCGCTGCGACCAGTGGCGGATCATTTGCACACCTTGCTCGATCAGCCGGTGATTTTCAGTCACGACACTACCGCTGAGGTGCCGGAAAAAATTATCGCCCATATGAAAGAGGGCGACGTGGCTTTGCTCGAGAATCTTCGGTTTCAAAGCGGCGAGGAAGCGAATGACCCTGAATTCGCCAAGGCGTTGGCGAAACTGGGCGATCTTTACGTTAATGATGCCTTCGGCGCGGCGCATCGAGCCCACGCCAGCACGGCGGGCATCTCGAAATTCGTCTCGCAGGCAGCAATGGGTTTCCTGATGGAAAAGGAACTTCGTTATCTGCACGAAGAACTCGATCGGCCCGGTAAACCGTTCGTCGTCATCATGGGCGGAGCAAAAGTCTCGGATAAAATCGGGGTGCTAAAGGCGTTGATGGAAAAGGCCGACACGATTTTGATCTGCGGCGCGATGGCAAATACGTTCTTCAAAGCCCAGGGAATTTCGATTGGCGCCAGCCGGGTTGAACCAGACAAGATAGATTTGGCTAACGAACTTCTGGTGCTTGCGAAAAAGAAGGGGGTAAAGCTGGTGCTGCCGGCGGATGCGATCCTTGCGCAGGAAGTGCGTGCCGGTGCGCCAAGTCGCGAATCGGGAACCTTGACCCCCGAGCATGGAATTCCCGATGGCTGGCAAAATCTTGATGCCGGGCCGGAAACAATCGCACGTTTCACAGCGGAAATTGCGATGGCCAAAACGGTTTTGTGGAATGGACCGTTGGGAGTCTTTGAGATTCCCGACTTTGCGAAGGGGACATTTGCGATTGCGCGTGCGCTGGCGCAGTCGAACGCGACGACGATTATTGGCGGCGGCGATTCCGTCACGGCGGTCAAGCAAGCCGGCGTCGCCGATAAGATGACTTTTATTTCGACCGGCGGCGGGGCGAGTCTTGAGTTGCTTGAAGGAAAGGAACTTCCGGGTGTTGCCGCATTAACCGAGAAACCTTAACCAATTGGCATCCCGAGCGACAGTCGAGGGATCCCGCGATGAAAGCTTAAAAGGTAACGCCACGGGGATCCCTCGTCTAGGCGCGGGATGACGGGAAGATGAAATGAGAAAAAAAATTGTCGCTGCTAACTGGAAGATGAACATGCTGCAGGCCGAAGCAGCCGAGTTCGTTAAGGATTTGTTGCTGGAGATCGGCGACATGTCAGCAGTGGAAGTCGTGATCGTGCCGCCGTTCACTGCCATCGCGAAAGTGGTCGAGGCGTTGGGCAAAGCACAGAACATCAAGGTTGGCGCGCAGAATATGCATTGGGAACACAGTGGGGCGTTCACCGGCGAAATTTCTGCCCCGATGTTGCGCGATCTTTTCGTGCGGTACGTTGTACTTGGTCACAGCGAGCGGCGGCAGATTTTCGGCGAGACAGACGAGATTGTGAGTCGAAAGGTGCGAGCGGCGTTGGAAGCAACCCTGCGGCCGATTGTTTGTGTCGGTGAAACTTTGGAGCAACGCGAGAGAGGAAGCGTGGAGAAAATTTTGTCGCTGCAATTGCGCGGCAGTTTGGCCGGACTCAAGACCAGAGATTTCCAGGAAATTGTCATTGCGTACGAACCGGTCTGGGCCATCGGGACGGGTCGCAATGCTACACCCGAACAGGCGCAGGAAGCGCACGCGTTTATTCGCGAGACGCTCGGTCAATTGTCCGATGCGAACACGGCCGATCGGATTCGCATCCAGTATGGCGGGAGTGTGAAATCGGATAACGCCCGCGCGCTGATATCGCAGCCCGACATCGACGGGGCATTGGTTGGTGGCGCCAGTCTGGATCCCCGCAGTTTTGCGCGAATTGTCCAGGCGGCGGACGACGATGCCGTGGCAGAGAAAGCGGGCGTGTAAAATCCGTCATCCCGAGCGAAGTCGAGGATCGCGGTGCGGAAACTCTAGAGTACTTGAGGATTGCGGGCCCGAACCTATTGCGGATACACCTCTACCAATCCAGTGCCGGTAGGTGACCCGCCGACTCCATGAACAACGGCAGTATAATTTCCCGGTGGGAGTGCGTCATACACCGCAGGCTCGGCTGAATTTGGCGGGGCGAATCCGCTAGCCTGAATCTGAGATTTCTGCGGGCTCGTTTGCCAATTGTCGTTAGAATCAACCAACGTCCCCTGAGCGTCACGCAATTCCAGAGCCGGATCATTGAGCGCGTTTGTCACACCAAGTTGCGTAAGCGTTGGCCCTAACGCGCGAACGAGAACCGTCTTGTTGTTGATGACAATAATTCCGCCGATCATGACATTGTTGCCTGTTCCCACAACAGCTCGCGTCGAGAGATTCGAAAGGAGAGAACCAGGACCGCTATCTTGATCGTAGATTTCTACTAAAGCCACGCCCGTGGTATTGCCCGCCCCGCGGACAATGGCCGTGTAATTCCCAGGAGCAAGGCTGGCAAGAATCGCCGATTCCTTGGAACCAGGTGCCCGGCCGGCATCGCTGATTTGCTGTTTATTCGGCGCAGTCGTCCAATCGTTGTTGCTGAACAGGAGCGTGCTGTTTTGGTCGCGCAACTCAAGGGTCGGATCCATCAGTGCATTGGTAACACCAAGGGGCACAAGCGATGGCCCGAGCGCGCGAACCAGAACCAGCTTCGGACTACTGCCGCTAACAATAAAGCCGCCGATGAGAACGTCGCTGCCGGTCTCGACTTGTGCGCGGGTCGAAATGTTGGCGAGCCGAGGCGGACCGATGGCCGCTGTTACGGTAAAAGTCTGGCTCACGCTGGCACCATCAAGATCAGTGGCTTTGGCGGTGATATGAGCCGTGCCTGCCTGGTGTGCAGCAACGAGAAGGCTCTTTCCGCTGATTGCCACAGTTGCTACGGCCGGGTTGTCGCTGGTGGCGGTGAACGCCAGCGGTGAGACAAAAGAGATCGCACTAATCGAGACCAAATTCGCGATCTTAATCGGATTAGGGCTCGTGTAATTCCGGAGCGGCAGCGAATCGAATGGAACGCCCTCGTTAAAACGCGGCACGGCCGCGATCTGATTCACCGTTGTCATGCCACCCCCTGTGACGTGACCGAAAACAGTGAAGCCACCATTTTGGGTGTCAAGATTGCTCGGTGGACCACCATTGTTCGCTAAATTGATAAACCATTGGCTGGTGGCGCTGTCAGGCTGCCCCGCGGCTTTTGCCATCGCGATAGTGCCTGTTTTGTTCGAAATGCCGGGCTCATTTTTGATAGGAGAAAAGGCCGGGACTGGCGTGGGTAGAGCGTTATTCGGGTGTGCTGGATCGGCCGTCCCGATGAATCCCCCGCCTTGCACAACGAACCCGGGAACAGAACGATGAATAAAACTCGACGCCAGCATGTGGGTCGTCGGGTCAGTCAGAAAAAACCGGCCGGAATTCACATAATTGAGAAAGTTCGCGACCGTGATTGGTTTATGTGCTCCATCCAGTACAAGATTGAAAATGCCGGTGCTCGCGGGAAGCAACACCGTGAACTGCAATGCCGCAGATGCGTCAGGATCGCGAAAGACGGTGTTCAGATCAATCGAGCGCGCGGGAGCTCCTGCATACTCGGTGAATGCGGCGATCGGCGCCGTTACAATTGGCGGAGTGTTCTGCGCCGACGCCGTCATGGCGATGCCAAGACAAAAGAAAATCGCGAGGGGGAAAAACTTCGTCATAGGGGACGTTCTGCTTAACCCAAGATTGCATTTAGGCAAGTGCGGGGAGGCCCGAACCCGTCATCCCGAGTGAAGTCGAGGAATCCCGATGGGAAACCTTAAAGCTGACTTCGCTGGATCCCTCGGCTGCGCTCGGAGTGAAGAGCTTTTGATCACTTGTTGATTTCCAAATAAGTCCTCGCAATGGCTTTACCTGATTTCGGATCGATTTTTTCTACCCGCATTTGTTTTAGATACCAGCGGTCTTCGATTTTTTGCGCGGACACGACTTCGAAGCGCTTAATCAATTTTCCTGGCGAATCGTAGCCCTCCATTCGCATCAGTGCTCCGCTCTCCTTGTCGACCCACAACAGAACCGAACCGTATTGCGGGTCGTTCGCGGGAGCCGGTAACTGCACTTTCCAGCAATTACGGGTGCGGATGAAATCGGATCCGATGACGCGAGCGTTTGGCCAATAGAGAAATTTCAACGCCAGATCTTCATAGGTGATGACTGTGCCGCGCACGGGCTCGTTTAATCGCGTTATTTTTTCCGACCCGGTGCGGTTAATTTCGACGAGCCGCGAATCTTTCGTCCCAATCCGCAATTGCAGGGTCTCGTCCGGATCAGTGAAGATATAGCGAATAAGCGGGCCATTTTGGACGAGGTGGAAGGGCACAATCTTCGCTTCCTGCCGCAGTTGCCCACGCAAATCGATCTGTTGTTGCGATTGGCTTAGCCGGACATTCGCCAGCACTTGATCGGCATCTGGAAAACTCTGTCCGTAAGCCGAACCCACCAACAGCAAGAGGGTGGCGACGAGAGTAACTTGTTTCGTTCGCCCCGCGCTTTTATTCTCGCACCGCGCCGGGGCAATGGAATGGACGAGAAGATTCTTCATTTAATTAACGAGCAATGGACAAATCCCGGCTTCGATTTGTTCATGCCGGCTATTAGTTATGCGGATATCTGGACGCCGTTTTTTGTCATGGCCGCAATTGCTTTTCTCATCTTCGGCGGTTTTCGCGGGCGCGCATTTGTCTTTTGCACCGTGCTTACGCTCGGTTTGTCCAACGCCGCGGTCGACCCGCTCAAACACGCTGTCGGGCGCGCACGTCCCAAGCAGGTGGAGACCGTGCGCATGATCGAGCTGGAAAGAACGCATCCGAAGATTTTGAGCATTTTCAAGAAACCAAAAATACGTCTCTCGACCGAAACCGAACGATCCCGCTCCGGCGCCTCGTTTCCTTCCGGCCATACCAATAACAACACCGCCATCGCGGTTTGTTGCACCATCTTCTACCGGCGCTGGGGCAAGCTTTACTGGATCATCACGGCCGCTGTCGCCTACTCGCGAATTTATCTCGGCGCGCATTGGCCGAGCGATGTCGTCGCGACCATTTTCCTCGCAACCGGGGAAACCCTGCTCATCCTCGCGCTTTGCGAATTGGTCTGGCAGACGATTGTTTTACGCCGCTTCGCTGAGATTGCTGCGCGTCATCCGCATCTGATTCCGCTCTCGAGCTCATGAAAATCGAACGCGCTCTCTGGATTTTTGTAATTGCGATCACGGTCCTGCGTCTCGCCTTATTGGCGACGGCGGACCTGGAATTTGACGAAGCGCACTACTGGATGTGGTCGGAGCGATTGGCGCCCGCCTACTTCAGCAAAGGTCCAGGTGTCGCTTTCGCTATCCGCGGCAGCACCATGATTTTTGGCGCTAATGAATTCGGCGTGCGCTTTTTCAGTCCGCTGCTCGGAGCCGGCACCAGCGTACTTCTTTTTTATCTGGGCCGGCGAATGTTCAACCCCAAGGCCGCTTTCTGGACCGTGCTCGGACTAAACGCGACCCCGCTTTTCAATGTGGGCGCGTTCCTGATGACGATCGATCCGCTTTCGCTCTTTTTCTGGGTCGCAGCCATGTTCTCGTTCTGGCGGGTTGTTGAACGAAGTCCGCAATTCTCCTGGTCGTGGCCGTTGAGCGGCCTGTTCATCGGCCTCGGATTCCTGTGCAAGTACACCAATGTCTTCGAGCTGCTGTCGATCATCGTCATTCTGGCGCTGATTCCGAAATTGCGCGTGGAATTTCGCCGGCCGGGCTTTTACGCGATGCTGCTGATTTTCGCGGCATGCTGTGTGCCGCCAATTCTTTGGAATAACGAGCACGCCTGGGTTACGATTGGACATCTGAAATCGCGCGGCGGGGTCGCTGAAGGTGTCGGATTTCATGTGCTCGAATTCCTGAAATTTGTTGGCGAACATTTTCTGGTTTATTCGCCGTTGCTTTTTCTCGGTCTGGCGGTCGCCGTGATCGCACTTTGGAAACGCGCGCAGCAGCAACCGCGTCGTCTCTTTTTGATGTGGTTCGGGCTGCCGGTCTTCGTTTTTTATGCGCTGCTCTCGTTTAATAAAGCCGCAGCCCCGAACTGGGACGCGCTCGCTTTTCCGAGTTTTGCCTTGCTCGCCGTTGCTTTTTGGCAACCGCACCTCGAAGCGAAACGGCTCTGGCGAGTTCTCGCCGCCTGCGCGCTCGGGACCGGCGTCTTGATGAGCATGTTCGCGCTGGACAGCGATATGCTGCGGAATGTCGGCGTTCAAATCACGCGGCGGGATCCATCTGATGGATGGCGCGGTTGGAAAAGCGCCACCCTCGCTCTCGAAAACTTTCGCCTCGAATTCGAGCGGGAAACCCAGGAAAAATTTTTCCTAATCGCCGACGGTCGTGATACCGCCTCCGAGATTTCATTCTATTTGCTCGACAAACGTGGCGCAGTGGCCGGCCATCCACCTTGTTATATTGTCGAGTCGCAGGATGTGGAGAATCAATTTTCATTCTGGCCGCGCTATGACGAATTCGTCGAGCGAGGTAAAACAGACTCCAATCCGGAGGAACAGGCCTATACCGAAGAAGGTGGAGTGAATTTATTTGTCGGACGCAGCGCTCTCTACGTCCAAGACGCCCGCCGGAAAAACGTTCCGCACAATATACATGCCGGTTTTTCCTGGACCGACCGTGTCGCCAAAATCGAAGTTCGGCATTTTGGAAGAATGATCCGGGTCTGGGACGTTTATCTCTGCCTGCATTACCGCCCGCTGCCGCTATGAACCGCGTCTCGATCGTCGTTCCTCTCTACAACGAAGAGGAGAATGTTGAGATTTTGCAGCGCGAACTGAACGAGGCGCTGAAGGATTTGGATTATGAAATCATTTTCGTCGACGATGGTTCGCGCGATGGGACCGTCGCCCGAATCGCGGCGGACCCACGGGTTCGCGTTCTTCGATTTGAGAGAAACGCCGGACAAAGCGCGGCGATTTTTGCCGGCCTGCAAGCGGTACGCACTGAAGTCGCGGTTATGATCGATGGTGATTTGCAAAATGATCCGGCCGATATCCCGCGCTTGCTTGCTGAAATTTCGCGCGGGGCGGATCTGGTTTGCGGATATCGCAGACAGCGCAAGGACACGTTGGTCAAGCGCATTACGAGCCGGGTCGCTAATTTTGTCCGGAGCCGGTTTACGCGAGATGGAGTGCGGGATACTGGGTGCACCCTGAAAGCGATGCGGCGCGAGTGCATTGCGGCGTTGGTTCCGTTCAAGGGCATGCACCGGTTCATCCCGGCGCTAATAAAAGGCGCCGGACACCGGCTCGTTGAAATTCCGGTGAATCATCGCCTACGCCGTTTCGGTCAAAGCAAATACGGCCTCGGCAACCGGGCGATCCGCGCCACCATTGATATGTTTGGAGTGCGCTGGTTACTGTCGCGCCGGCTGGAGTACAAGGTGCGCGAAGGAACGGACTGCAGGTAGGGGCGATGACCCGATCGCCCGCAAGGAAACATCCGGTTTGGATGGGCCCATACCCGTCGGAGGGACACCCTTCTGCGTGGCCAGGACGCCCGGAAGCGCACCCGTCCGGCACCGGCTGGGTGCCAAGTTACGGGTCTCGAATGAGCGGTGGGTTTCAGGTAGAGGCAGTTCACCCGAATTGCCGTGGCGATTGAGCTCAATCGCCCTACCTGCAGCGCGCTTGCCAATCTTGTAAATGCCGCATTTCTAATGCAACCAAATCGCGCTTGTCATCCGTAACCCCCACGATAAGCTTCTCGCCCCACTGGGCATCCGCATGTCGCTGGCCGAACTTCTCTCCGCTGATCAGATTATCCCTGAAATGAAGGCGACCGAACGCTGGGACGCCATCGTTGAGCTGATGGATTTACTGGTCGCGCGCGGTCAAATTAAAACGGAAGATCGCGAGGGAATTCTCGCGGCGCTGAAGCAGCGCGAAGAAACGATGAGCACCGGAATCGGCTTTGGCATTGCCATTCCGCATTGCTCGTCGGATCGGCTGGACAAAGTCGAGGCCGCATTTGGCCGCTCCAGCACCGGGATCGAATTCGATGCACTCGACAACGCGCCGGTGAAGTTCGTTGTCCTCTTTATCGTGCCGAAGAATCAATTCCAGACCCATCTGCGCACCCTCGCTTCCATTGCGAAATTCCTGAACGACCGCAGCGTGCGCGATCAGCTCGCCAATGCGACCTCGGCCGAGGAGATTATGTCGATCTTCCGCGCCCGGGCGCAGGCGACGGCGTAAGGTTCGCGACATATTTGAAAAACGCTAGGCGTTTTAAAACGAGATTGCGTTGCGTAAAGCCTTTGTAGCGGTGCTTGTGCCAACCGCCGGCGCGGTAACCAGGCGCTTGGCACAAGCGCCGCTGCAACTTGCATGGCTGACTTGGAAGTCGCCACTCGCAGTCTACAATCAAGCCGCGATGGAAACATTTCATGCGCAACTCATGCGGAAACTTTCCGATGCACTGTCGTCGGCTGAGTTGCCATCGGTCGGCGAAGTAACGCCGGCGACCGATCCGCGCTTTGGTGATTACCAAACCAATGCCGCGATGATCCTGGCCAAACAACGCAGCGAGAATCCGCGTAAAATAGCTGAGGCCATCGTTAGCAAACTCGACGTCGGCGAGATTTGCCAGCCGCCGGGCGTCGCCGGCGCGGGTTTCATCAATTTCACCCTGAAACGAGAAGCGGTTGAGCAGAAAATCGCGCAGCTGCTCGCCGATGAGCGCCTTGGGGTAGCGCGAGATTCCTCACCAAAAAAAATCGTAATAGATTACGGCTCACCTAACGTGGCCAATCCGATGCACGTCGGTCACATTCGCAGCCTCTCTCTGGGCGACGTCTTTGCGCGCATCGCCGAATTCCTCGGGCACGATGTCATCCGGGACAATCACATCGGCGATTGGGGAACGCAGTTCGGAATGGTGATCTGGGGTTGGAAAAATCTGCTCGATCCGGAATCACTCAAGCGCGATCCGATTGCAGAACTGGTCCGCATTTACAAGGAGACAAACGACCGCGCCGCACACGACGAAACTGTGCGCGAAGCGGCGCGGGCCGAGCTGGTGCAATTGCAGGCGGCGAACCCCGACAATTACGCGATCTGGAAACAGTGTGTCGATCTTTCCCTGCAGGAATTTTCGAAAGCGTACGATTTACTCGACATCCATTACGACATCGTCCGCGGCGAAAGTTTTTATAATGACCGGCTTCCAGGCGTGGTAGATAGGTTGCTCAAAAAAGGACTGGCTGAGATTAGCGAAGGCGCCGTCTGCGTTTTTTTTCGGGATGTTCCCGAGCTGGCTGATAAACCGTGCATCATCCGCAAACGTGACGGCGGATACAATTATGCCACCAGCGACATTGCGACCGTTGATTATCGGGTCAATGAACTGAAGCGGGACACCGCATGGTACGTGGTGGGGGCGCCGCAAACGTTGCATTTCAAACAGATTTTCGAGATCGCCCGGCGGGAAGGAGACAAAGCCGATTTCCGTCACATTCCGTTTGGCAACGTGCTCGGCGCGGATCGGAAACTAATGAAGACGCGCTCCGGTGAAAATGTTCCACTGCGTGATTTGCTTGAAGAAGCGGTTACGCGCTCCGAAAAAATTGTCGCCGAAAAAAATCCGGAACTAAGCGAGACGGAACGAACAGAGATCGCGAAAGTCATTGGCATTGGCGCAGTCAAATACGCCGATCTGTCGCAATATCGGATGACCGATTACATCTTTTCCTGGGACAAGATGCTCGCGCTGCATGGAAACACAGCGCCGTACCTGCAGAATGCTTACGTCAGGATTCGCTCAATTTTCCGCAAAGCTGTAGTCGCCCCACTCAGTCGCGACGGTCCGAGCCGGACTGGCGAGACACGGCGGCAGAGCGCCGTGGCTATAGAAAGTGATCGCGTGATCCTGGCGGAGCCGACGGAACTGGATTTGGCGAAACGGCTCTGCCAGTTTGCGGAAGTTGTCCCGCAGGTGTTGAATGATTTTCGGCCGAACATTCTGGCGAATTATTTGTTCGAACTCGCAAACAACTTTCACGCCTTTTACGAGGCCTGCCCGGTTCTGAAAGCGGAAGAACCGGCGCGCTCATCGCGACTGACGCTGTGCGATTTAACCGGGCGCGTTCTGAAGCGAGGGCTGAAATTGCTAGGTATCGATGTGCCGGAGCGGATGTGACTTTGGGCCGCAGCCGTCCTCGGCTGTGGCGCGGACAGACGTCCTGTCTGGCCTGTGTAATTCGCCGGCCTAGACGCCTGCCTGCCCCGCAGGCAAGATGCCCGCGCCCCGAACCTGAGGAAATCCCGTTGCGTTAGGGGAAAGGTTGCGCCACGGGATGTCTCGGCTCTTGCTCGACATGACTAACGCACAAATCCCCGTCGCAACCTACCGCTTGCAGTTCAACAAGCATTTCACCTTCCAGCAGGCGCGCGACATTGTCCCCTATCTGCATCAGCTCGGGATCAGTCATGCCTACGCTTCGCCTTATTTCCAGGCCGGCTCGGAAAGCATGCACGGCTATGACATCACCGATCACAACAAGCTCAATGCGGCAATCGGGTCGCGCGAAGATTACGATGCCTGGATCGCTGAGCTGCATTCCCACGGCATGGGTCAGATTGTCGACTTCGTGCCGAACCACATGGGCATTAATGATCCGCAAAATATGTGGTGGCAGGACGTGCTCGAAAACGGCCCGAGCTCCCTTTATGCGCCGTATTTCGATATCGATTGGCGTCCACTCAAAACCGATCTGCACGATAAAGTCCTGCTCCCGATTCTGGGCGATCAATACGGACGCGTCCTCGAACGCGGTGAGCTGAAAGTGCGATTCGACGGCGGGTCGTTCGCTTTGACCTATTTCGACCACGTCTTTCCTATCGCCCCCGGCACCTACCGTTACATTCTGGAACTTGCGCTGGAAAATCTGGCCGAATTTCGGGACGAAGATTTCTACGCAGAATTCCAGAGCATTCTGACGGCGCTGGAATATTTACCACGTCGAACCGAGACCGATCCGGAACGGATAAAGGAGCGCGCGCGGGAAAAAGAAATCATCAAAAAACGTCTGGAACGTCGTTGCGCGGAAGCGCCGCCGGTACTGCGCGCAATTGAGAAGGCCATCGAGAAGATTAACGGCCACGTCGGCAATCCGCGCAGTTTCGACCGGCTGGACGAATTATTGAACGCGCAATCTTATCGGCTGGCGTTCTGGCGGGTGGCGGCGGAAGAAATCAATTACCGGCGTTTTTTCGACGTTAATGATCTGGCAGCGATTCGGGAGGAATTGCCCGAGGTTTTTGACGCTGCTCACAAATTACTTTTCGAGCTTGTCGCGAGCGGCGCCGTTAATGGTTTGCGTATCGATCATCCCGACGGGCTGTATCGGCCACTGGAGTATTTCGAGAAATTGCAGCTTCGCTGTGCCAAAGCGCTGCACATTCCGTTGCCGAAAGACGGACGCGCTATTTATCTCATCGTCGAAAAAATTCTGACTGGCGACGAGCAATTGCCAAAAAACTGGCCGGTCTATGGCACGACCGGCTACGATTTTGCCAATCAAGTCGCAGGCGTGCTGGTCGATCACAACGCCGAAGGCGCGATCACCAAAATCTTCAAGCGCTTTGTCGGTCACTCGCTGCACTTCGGGCACTTGGTTTACGCGAAGAAGCGCCTGGTCATGCGCATCTCGCTGGCCAACGAGGTCAACGTCCTCAGCAGTATGGTCGACCGGCTATCGGAGCAGAATCGCTGGTTTCGTGATTACACCTTGGAAGCGCTCGCGCGCGCCGTGCGGGAAACCATCGCCTGTTTTCCGGTTTATCGAACTTATCTGGAACCGAGGAAACCGGTGAGCCAGGAAGATCGAGCGGTCATCGAGCGCGCAGTGGCGGCAGCAAAGCGGCGTAATCCGGCAATCGAAGAATCCGTCTTCAATTTTTTGCGCGACCTTTTGCTCTTTCGCTTTCCGGAAAACCTCGATGAAAAGCAACGCGCAGCGCACGCGGAATTTGTCCTGAAATTTCAACAATTTACCGGCCCGATCATGGCGAAGGGAGTGGAGGACACGGTGTTTTACATTTACAACCGGCTAGCTGCGCTCAACGAAGTCGGGGGTGAGCCGCATTTGTTTGGACTGAGCGCAGAAGCGTTTCATCAACGCAGCCAACGGCGGCAACGCGAGTGGCCCGCCGGCCTGCTGGCGACCTCCACCCACGACACCAAACGCAGTGAAGATGTGCGCGCCCGCATGCTTGCGATTTCCGAAATCCCGCAGTTATGGGCCCGCTCGTTGCAAAAGTGGCGTACGGCCAATCGCCGATTCAAAAAGGAAATCGATGAAATGGAAGCGCCGGACGCGGGCGAGGAATATTTGCTCTATCAGACGCTGCTCGGGACCTGGCCAGTCAACGCTGATGGCGCCCCGGCGCCATCGGTGAACGAACAATTTGTGCAGCGTATTCAGGCTTATATGGCAAAGGCGTTAAAGGAAGCGAAGCTGAATACGAGCTGGATCCAGCCTAACGAGAACTGGGATAACGCCATGCAGGAATTCGTCGCCAGGATTTTGGAACCTGGTCCGCGTAACAAGTTTGTCCCCGCCTTTTTGCCAGTGGCAGAAGAAGTGGCACGACTTGGTGTCGTCAATTCGCTCGCGCAAATCGCGATAAAATTTACCGCGCCCGGCGTGCCGGACGTTTATCAGGGCACCGAACTGTGGGACGACAGTCTGGTCGATCCCGATAATCGGCGGCCGGTCGATTACAAACGCCGTCAGGAACTGCTGAAACAGGTTGAGAATGTGGATCCCGCCGATCTCGTGCGATGCTGGGCGGACGGCCGCATTAAGTTGCGCCTCACCCAGCGGCTGCTGCATCTGCGGCGTGATAATCCGGAGCTGTTCCGCGACGGAAATTACGAGCCGATTAGTTTTGGCGGCGCCTTCGCTGATTGCGCGATCGGTTTTGTCCGGCGCCAGGCAGACAACGCCGTGGCTGTGATGGTGCCACGGTTATCTTCCCGCGTTGGATTTCCGCCACTGGGCGAGCGCTGGCAGAACACTCATGCCATTCTGCACTCTGGTCTGTCTCCCTTGCGCGATATTTTCAGCGATCGCGAACTTCGCATCGACAGTTCGCAGTTGAAATTATCGGAAGCGATGTCGCAGCTCCCATTTGCCGTGTTCTTGTACCCGTCATCGTAGCGTAGGTCGAGGGATCCCGAGGAAGTTACCTTAAAGATAACGCAGCGGGAGGACCCGTGCGCCACTATTGCCCCGGCAGTTCTACCGGGGCTTCGTGGCCGCGGCTAAACGAATTCAGCAATCCTTCCATCCATTCGGAAAAATTTCGCAGATTTGCGATCAAGTCTTGAGCGAAACTGGCAAAGGTGATTTGCGGCGATGCAATCACGAGCAGAACGGTCAAAAGCAGGAGATTCATCAAATAGATAAAGACGAGTGAAAAAAACGTCCCGTGATCGCTGAGATCGGTCTGATTTTTCGGAATCATCCAGCAGGTGAAAGTAAGATGGAACGCCCAGGTAATACCGAGAACGGCGTAGAGCAGCTGACCATAGGGCGCGACGTTGACGAATAAGCTGGCGAGCCCATAAAGAAGAATCGCGAGCAGGCTGTAGAGCGGAAAGAAATAGGGCGCGAGTGCGATCAGAAAATTTGTCCGATTGGTTACGATGTGGCCGCCGTCGCCGCTCACCCGAAATTTACTGACGCGTCCCCCCATCAACCAAACCCAGAGCACATGCGTCACCTCGTGGCCAAAGACATAGACGAGGAGAGGTCGCGGCAAACCAATGAACGCGATCAGCCAAAGAATAACCCCGAGCGAGAAGAACCAAAATTCTGCGCCCTGCCAGAGTTGCTGATGAAAAGTCGCCCGGGCGAAAGCAGTGAAAAAGGTTTGAGTCAGAATCGCGCACCACGGCAGGAGGAAAATCGCGATGACATTTTTGACCCAGCGCGTCGGCACGGTTAGCGGCATCGGATGGTTCTGTGCCCGGCGCGTCGCTGGCACGACGTACGGGACGATTTTTACTCGTGGCGCTTTGCGGCGATGTCGCGGAGAAGGTGACCGGCGATACGGCATCGAATCATTCTGTCA
Source organism: Verrucomicrobiota bacterium (assembly GCA_046733975.1). GTDB lineage: Bacteria > Verrucomicrobiota > Verrucomicrobiia > Chthoniobacterales > UBA10450 > AV69. The sequence goes on along the minus strand of JBKPQI010000129.1, from coordinate 13,786 downwards.
TGTCGAATGTAGCCGAGACACTTCAAAATATCGAAATGCGAATGAGGTATGACGAAGCATCAGGGAAAGGTGCACACGCGGTCGCCGCTACAACCGTCATCCCGAGCGAAGTCGAGGGATCCCGTGAAGCTACCTTAAAGGTGTCGCCGCCGCCGGATCCGTCGACTTCGGTTTCGATGACCCTTCAACATTTCAACTCATCACGTGCGATGGCCATTGTTCCTCGACCGCTTGTAGCTGCCGCCGTCACCGGCGGCAGAGCTCAAAGATTCTGCCGCTGAGACAGCGGCAGCTACAACGATCTCGGCAATGTGAAAAAGGTTCAGGATAGTTTCGTTCTCCTCCTAACCCTCGCTCGATCCGCGCATCACGCCCGGCCCATGTAGGCGCCGGTGCGGGTGTCGATCTTGATTGTTTCGCCTTCTTTGATGAAGAGCGGCACGTTGATCGTTTTGCCGGTCTCGAGTTTCGCGGGCTTGGTCACGTTGCTGGCGGTGTCGCCGCGCAGGCCCTCGGCCGATTCAATCACTTTTAGACTCACGGAGGCTGGAAGCTCCACCTGCACGGCTTTGCCTTCAGCGTATAGAATTTGCACCGGCAGGTTTTCCACTAGGAAATCCCTGGCATCGCCGAGCAGATTTTCCTGTAGGGTCACCGTCTCGTAGGTCTCGGGATCCATGAAATGATATCCGTTGTGGTCCTTGTAGCTGAACTCGAGCGTGGAGCGGTTAATATCGACCAGCTCCACTTTGTCGGTGGAACCAAAACGGACATCAGCGCTTTTGCCGGTGTTGATGTAGCGGATGATGGCCTGCACGAAGGCGCGCAAATTTCCGGGAGTGCGATGATGCACTTCCAGAACAATGGCAGCGTTGCCATTGTACTTAATGGCCATTCCTTTTCGGAGATCGTTTGCGGCAGCCATTTGGATTACTGACGAGTGAAAAGAGGCGGATTCTGCCACGGAGAGGGGGCTTGCGCAACTCGCATGACGGCATGCGGAGCTCGCGCCTTCATCCGTGAGTTCTCGGCTACAACAGCTTCAACCGCGTCAAATCCTGTGAATCCACAATACCGACCGGCGCATTGTTGTCGTCCACCACGACCAGATCGTCGATGCGATGGCTTTCGAGAAGATTGAGAACTTCGACTGCGAGTTTGTCTTTATGCACGCTCACCGGGTTCAATGTCATCAGGTCTGCCACCAGACGTTCGCCTACCTTTGAGTCCTTCTGAAAATGCCGGGCGAAATCGCCGTGGGTGAAAATGCCGAGCAGTTTGCCGTCGGTATCGGCGACGACAGCGGCACCGGCGCGCACTGCGGTCATCGCTTTCAGAACGTCGCGAATCCTGGTATCGGAGGCGACCAATGCCAGTGCTTCGCGCGGTCGCATGATCTGATACACCCGCATGAGCAAACTGCGGCCGACCATTCCGGCGGGATGAAACTTCGCGAAATCTTCCTTCTGAAATCCACGCGCCTCGAGCAGCACCATCGCGAGCGCGTCGCCCAGCGCCAGCATCACTGTTGTGCTCGAAGTTGGCGCGAGATTTAGCGGACATGCTTCCTGTTGAATGTTCACGTCGAGAAAAACATGCGCATTTTTTGCGAGCGTTGAATCGGCGTCGCCGCAGATCGCGATGATCTTGACCTGAAAACGCGCGATCGCCGGTAAAATCCGCAACAATTCCTCGGTCTCGCCGCTCGCGCTCAATGCCAGGACGGCGTCACCATCTGCCACCATCCCGAGATCGCCGTGCAGGGCATTGAGGGAATCCAGCACGACAGCGGGTGATCCCGTGCTCGTCAGGGTTGCGGCAATTTTGCTGCCGATGTGACCGGATTTTCCCACCCCGAGCACAACAATTTTTCCGCGCCCGTCGACCGTTGCCTTGAGCAGCTCGATGGCGTCGGCAAAACTCTGACCCAAACGCTGGCGCAATCGTTGTAGCTCCAAAATCTCGATTTCCAAGACACGTCCGGCCTTTTCAAGGTAGTCCATCGGAATATAATTGAGTCGGAGCACGAAACCGGGCAAGACAGTTCGGTTAGAGGAGGGAAAATATGAAGAAGTTCTTGGCAATTCTGGTAACGACGTTGATTTCCAGCGCCGTCTTCGCTCAAACCTACACCGCGCCGGTCATTGCGCGTAAAGTACCCGGGCCGCCGAAACCAGCGCCGCCGCTACCTGCGCGTGCGCCCGGCGGAGTCGTTCCCCGTGCCGTTCGTGGAGGCAATCCGTTGCAAATGTTGAATCCGGCCGCACCGGCTCGTTATGGGACAGCGCAGCAAAGTGTCGCCACGAAGCCGGAATTTCCCGGGCAACGGAACGGCAAACCCGAAGATCCGGGAAAATGGAACGGCATTAAGCTGTTCGAATTTTATCCTTGAATTTGGGTCAACGCTGGTGGATCGAGCAGTCCCTTGCTCGACGCTAATATCAGGCGGCGAAGCCGCAAAATTGACATCGTCCGACGAAGCGGCCGATCCACCCTCGCGTGAACCAATCTTCGAAAGACGCAACGAACCCTGGCTATACCATCCCGGTCGCCGCCTCCTATTGCGCGACCTTTTTGAAACCGGAGATGTTGCACATCTACCGGCAGATCACATCACTCCAGCGCGTGCAGCCGGTGGTGATCGCCCAGAAACGCGAGAACGAGACCGACTTTCCGTTTCAACATGTTTCCGTGGTGAAAAATCCAGCGTGGCATTTTCTCCGACGCATCTGGTTTAAACAAATGCTTGATCGCCCATGGCAAATTTCAACCGGCGAAGTGGGTCAAATTGAGCGGGTGCTCGCCCAAAGTGAAGCGAAGTTGTTGCATATATATTTTGGACACGTCGCCGTTCTGCTGCAGCCGTTGATTCGACATTGGGGCGGCCCATCGCTGGTTTCGTTTCATGGCGCGGATGTGCTGGTCGACCTGCAGAAGCCGGCATACCGGCGCGCGGTCAAAGATATGTTATCCGTGGTCAAACTCGTATTGGTCCGATCGGACTCGCTGCGACAAGCGGTCATCGAACTCGGGTGCGCGCCGGAGAAAATTGAAATCCAACGTACCGGGATTCCGCTCTCGGACTTTCCATTTCGCCAACGCAGCGCACCGGATAACGGCCAATGGCGTCTGCTGCAAACGGGCAGGCTAATCGAAAAAAAAGGATTGAATACGACCTTGCGTGCGTTTGCAAAATTCCGGCAGGAATTTCCCCGATCAAGCCTCACGATCGCGGGCGACGGCCCGCAGCTCGAACAATTACAATCTCTTGCTCGCGAGTTGAAGGTTGATCCGGCCGTCGATTTCTGCGGCTTTGTTTCGCAGGAGGAGCTGCGCGAGCTTCTGTATTGCTCGCACATTTTTCTCCATCCGAGCGAGACAGGTCGCGACGGAAACCAGGAAGGCATTCCAAACTCTCTGCTGGAAGCGATGTCGACCGGCCTGCCGGTTTTTGCCACGAGGCATGGAGGAATTCCAGAAGCGGTCGAACATGATATCAGCGGAATTCTGGTCGATGAACGCGACTACGAATCGTTAGGAGATGCGCTGATCGATTGCGCGAAAGATTACGCTCGCCTACCGGGGATGGGCCGCGCCGCTTCGGAAAGCGTGGCGAAGAATTTCGATCAGGTCGAACAAACGCGCCGATTGGAAGACATCTATCTGCGGGAGATTGCGTCCGCCACCTCGTCATCCCGAGCGTAGTCGCCGGCTGCGCCGTAGTTTTATGCGAAGGCGGGAGGGATCCGCGTTGAATTACCTTAAAGGTTTCGCGACGGGATCCTTCGGTTTGCGCTCGGGATGACCGGTTACGAAGCGCAGCTAGCTAGGCCGAGGTACGGCGATTGACCTCAATTGCCCGGGCGGCTGCGGTGAACCGCCCCAACCTCATTTGCGAAGAATCGCGCGAGCGCTTGTCTGCCGACGCGAAACGAAAGCTTTTCCCTGGCAATGTTCGTCGCTTTCTCGGCTACTCCTCGGCGCTCCTCGTCGTCCACCAGTAAACGTTGTGCAATTTCGATTAACTCGTTGTCATTCCTTTTCTCGCCGCCGGTTTCCGGAAAGGCGATGCGGTCGATCGCGCCGTTACCCCCGACGCAAACGGAGCGACACAAAAGTGCGTCGCCTGCGACCTGACCGGGCACGCGGCTGCGATCGAGCTGAAATACAATCTTATGACGCGCCACCTCTCCCAGATAGGCGCGATATCCCATCCTTTTTTCGTGAACACGAATTTTTCGGAAGCCGATTTCGGCAATCAGCTTCGCTCCCCGCCTGCGATCGGAATTGAAAACCGTTACGGGTTCTTTCGTCGCATCGCTCAATTTTTTTGCGGCAAGAAGAGCTGCAAAATGATGTCGAGTGGGGACGGTAAGCTCGCGCGTTCCGATAAAAATTCCGGAGCGATGCTCCATCGCCCAATTCCAGTTTTCGTCTTCGATCGGGTACGGCGTCGGGATGAACTCGACGCCGTCACTTCGGAACGACCGAAGTAGTTCGGCAGCTTCGGGTGTGCTCGCGATACATCCGTCGGCTGCACGCGCGATCCTGACGAAACGCGCGAAGCGGACCGGATCGCTCAATTGCTGTGCAATCTGATGCGCCCCTGTCTCCTTCAATGCGACTACGGTTGTTCGTTTCGCCTTCTGCAAATCCCCCAGCGCGCGTTCGCTGGCTCGAAAATCGCCGCGCAAGAGCAGTAACACCGGCCAGTTGCTCGCGATGGCGTGTTTAACGTCGCGAAAAACTGCACCGTGAGCACATGCCGCGTATGCATGAAAATTTACCGGCGCGTGTTCATTCGCCTGCGGCGCTCGGTTCCCGCCAAAATGCTGTTCATGATCGCGCCCGCCCGGGTTCAAAAGTGCGAGTCGAAAATCTTCTGCATCCGCTAAGGTCATATGCAGCTTCTTCGTAGGTGGATCGGCCGCTCCGCGGGCGCTGGCACAATTCAGCCGGCGGCGCCGCCCCATCCTGTAACATCGAGCAAGGGACTGTTCGATCCACCGGCTGGAGTGGCAGTGGCGTATGTCACTGCCGTTTTAATTGCTCTCGTCTTCATCGACTGGCCGGGCGCGACGGACCTCGGGTTGGGTCACTTCTGGACTCGGTTTGGTTACCGGAATGGCGCGGCGAATCTCTACCGGTGTTCCCGTCGGTTTGATCGCTCTTGTCACCGTCTCTGATGGAACCGGTGAAGCCCATGTTTCTCCTTCGCCAGGTTGAACCGCTATCGCTTTCAACACCGGTTTGGTTGGATCAGGCATTTCCTCGGCTGTCTTTTCCTTCTCGCCTTCGGGCGAAGGCGGCGGTGAAGGTTTCGGGTTCGCCATTGCATGCACCGAATTATATGGATCGCGCGACGCCAGCAGGGTCGGCTCTTTCGGTGTCACAGGTTTGACTGCGCTCGTGTCCACGGCAAGGGCCGCTCGCGGAAACTCCGACACCGGCAAATCGCGTGTTAACGACGCGCGCAATTCTCCGTGAATGTTGCATGTCTCGGTTGGTTTTTGGGCGGGAGTGGCCCACTCCAGATAAGTTGTCTTCTGCTCCGTTTGCCCCTCGGCAGTCTTGATTTTCTCGACGCATTTATCGGTTGCGAGCAAACCGGACGTCGCGCAGATGGTTACCTGTTCCAAACCGCGCGGCGGTTGAATTTCCTTCGGTGGATAACGCGCAGCCGATGCGTTCATCACATCCACCCAAACCGGCAACGCAATTTCACGTCCGAACGCCCCACGAAAGATTTGCTGTGGCTTGTCGAATCCAGCCCACACTGCGCAGGTAATTGCACTGTCGTATCCGGCGAAAAGTGCATCGGTGAAGTCGTAAGCGGTCCCTGTTTTTCCGCCGGCGTCCATTTTCTTCAATCCGAGTTGCGTCCGCGCGGCTTTGCCGGTGCCACGATCCAGCGCATCAACCAGGCACGAATGCACTTCGTAGGCAATGGGAGGTTTGATCACGTTCACTTTGCCGTAGTCATGTAGTGCGTGCCACACCGTGCCGTCTTTTTCTTCGATCCGTTCCAAAACGTGCGGCAGCTTTGGGCGCCAGCCGCCGTTAGGAAAAATGGTGTAGGCGAGTGCCAGCTCGGATAACGTCATTTCACTGCTCCCAAGAAATGTCGCGGGGTACGGTCGCAGCGGAGATTTCACTCCGGCTTTGCGGCAGAGATCAATTACGCTGTCAACTCCTGGATTCATGCCGAGCCGAATGGTGGCTCCGTTCTTCGATTTCGAGAGTGCCTCACGCGCCGTGATTGGCCCCTCGTAACGATTCTCCGCGCTCTCGGGTCCCCATTCTCCAAGAATTCCGGTCGTGCCGCCGATCATCACAGCGCGGTTATCCAGTGCCGAATCTTCAATCACGGATCCCGGAAACATTCCGTCGTCGAACGCCGCTGCGAAAACAAAGGGAGTCATGGCAGTTCCGGCGGGACGGCGTGCCTGCAGTGCGCGATCGTACTGATTGTGTTCAAAATCGCGGCCGCCCACGAGTGCCAGCATGCCGCCGGTGGTGTTGTCCAATACGATCACCGCTCCTTGCAAATAATCAGGAGGCGGCGGGGGGCTGGCACCTGGCCGAGCTTTGCGAAAGTTCGCAGTGTATTCCCCATAAGTCTGATGATGGTAGTTCGGATGTTTTTCCACTTGATCGAGATGCGATCGAAGCGATTCCTCGGCCGCTTTTTGCAAATCGGAATCGATCGTGGTGTAAATGCGAAACCCTTCGTTCATGGCTCGATCCCATCCCACCGCCTCAATCACTTTCTGCCGGATGTAATCGACAGCGTAGGTTTGTCCCTGCGCGTTTTGCCGATTGCCAATAACGACATCCTGCGATTGCGCCGCAGTGCACTGCTGGCGATCGATAAATCCGAGGTCGCGCATCCGCCCAAGAGTGATATTCCGGGATTCCCGCGCGGCCGTGCGGTCCGACCATGGTGAAAGGCGATTCGGACTCCGGATGATTCCCGCGAGCGTGGCGCATTCCACCAGCGACATCTCCCGAGCCGGTTTGTCGAAATAACCGCGGGCCGCTGCTTCCGCCCCGTAAAGGCCGCCCCCGAAATAAATTCGATTCAAATACAACTCCATGATTTTCTGTTTGTCGTATTGCTGCTCGATGCGTTCGGAGAGGTAGATCTCGAGAAGTTTGCGGCGATAAGTTTTTTCCTTGAGCGCGAAACTATTGCGCGCCAACTGCTGGGTGATCGTGCTTGCACCCTGGCGGACATGACCGGCCCCAAAATTTACCAACGCGGCGCGGATAATGCCGGAGAGATCGTACCCGTGATGCTGATAGAATTTGTTGTCTTCCATCGCGACCACGGCGTTGACCAGATCCCGCGGTAACTGATCGTAGGGGATGGTTTCGCGGTTCTCGACGTAGATCTGGCCGAAAATTTTTCCGTTGCGATCGAGAATGACGCTGGCCGATTCCATCTGTTCGAGTTTGCTCAGATCGTAAGTGGCAGCTTCGCGTTTTAACTGCGACGAGATGAGGCCGAAGTAGAGCGCACCAAAAAGAATCAGCAGCAAGACACCGGCTGTCACCGGCAGGTAAAATTGTGGTCGCGCATACCACCGGCGCCGGGAACGGTAGGGAAAAGTCGGAGTCAGAAACGAGACAGGCATGCAGGCGCGAGAAAAACAGGAATGGCTTGGAGGAAAACCTTAGGCGCAATTCACCGGAAATCCAAAGGCCAAAGCGATTCATGGAAAATTCTGAGGTGGTTCAATTGATCCGCGAGGAGATCGAACGGCATGGGCCGATTCCGTTTGCCCGCTTCATGGAATTGGCGCTGTATCACCCTGAGTACGGCTATTATGCGAGCGGGCGTGCCAGCATCGGACGGCGCGGTGATTTCTTTACCAATGTCAGTGTCGGGCCGTTATTTGGAAAATTGCTGGCCGCGCAATTCGTTGAGATTTGGCAGAAGCTTGGACAGCCGGGTGACTTTACCATCGTCGAACAGGGAGCGCACGATGGCGTATTTGCCGCCGATGTCCTCGATGCATTGCGGCAATTCAAGGGGGAATGCTTTGCCGCGACCTCTTACGTGATGGTCGAGCCGTTTTTAACCTGGCGAAGACAACAGGAAAAGACTCTGCGGGATTTCAGCGGAAAAACTGCATGGGCGGAATCCGTTGACGAGCTTGCGCCATTCATCGGCGTCCATTTCTCGAACGAATTGTTCGATTCTCTGCCGGTTCACCTGATCGTTTCTGGCGGCGTTGCGAATGGCGCGACCGTTTGGAAAGAAAAATTGGTTACTTTCACGGCTCACGATTTTGAATTCACGACGGCAAATATCAGTATTCCTGAGTTGCGACTCGATCAGCTCGGATTTTTTCCTGCCGGGTTTGAAACGGAGGTGAGTGTGGAGGCGCCGAAACTAATGGGAGACATCGCTTCGAAGCTTTCGCGCGGCGTTATTCTGACGATAGACTACGGCTTCGCCCGGTCACAATTCTACTCCCTCGCTCGAAGCGAAGGCTCGCTCCAGATCAGGGCGAAACAGAAAAAGCTGTCATCCTGTTTTGAACAAATCGGGCAGGCCGACATTTCTGCGCATGTGGAATGGACCGGTGTGGCCGAAGCGGCGCAATGTTCTGGGGCAAAGCCGATCGGCTTTACCGATCAACATCATTTTCTCACCGGGATCGTTTCGAAGTTTTTTTGTGATTCGGAATTTAGCTTTTCCGAAAAGCGAGCTCTGCAGACGCTGTTACATCCGGAGATGCTCGGACGAAATTTTCAGGTGCTGGCGCTGGGTAAGGATTTTTCGGACGATCTGGCCGGATTTCAATTCGCGCGCGACGCTGTGACCGACCTCGGGATTTGATTCGGCGAAGAGTGCGGCGGGGTGGGAGCCGCCGCTCCCGGTCAGCGCTGAATTTCGCCGAAGCAGGCCTTAACTGGCAGCGGGCGACTCCTAAGTCGCCCCTTCGAAAATAAAGGCACGCGAAGCGCTTGCCTACAAAACGAAAAAAACGCGAAGAACGCTATTTACGGCACGGCGACGGCGTCGATTTGCACCGGCGACTCGCCATCAATTTTGGCAACGCCCGTGATTCGAGCCGCGGACTGTTCATCGCGTGCTTCGGATTCCGCTTTTGCCTTGGATACCTTCTTTTCGGCAGCCGTTACCGGGAGGATGTAATTACCGTCGATTTCGAGGGGTTTCTTAAGACTGGTGTTATACCCAGTGGCGCGGAAGTAATACTCGGCATTCGACGTCTGCGGTTTTTGATCGAAGCCCGAAGTCCCGGGTGGTGAAGGCGCGTTATCATTCCTCTTCTGATTGTATATGCTACGAGTGTCATTCTGCGCCAAAGGTTCGAGTTGTCCCGTGTAGGTCGAGCCATCCCGATCTATCAACCGGATTTCGTGATCGGTTTGTTCCACTTGAAAATCGTTCAGGATATTGGCGGTCTGCTGGAGCTTGCTGCGAACGGCCTGGCTCGCAGCGGTCTTTGAAAATTGCTGCCGAAAATTTGTCATCTGCCCGCTCTGAGTCTGGCGATTAAGATCAATCGCTCCTGCCTGCGCTGACGATTTGGCAGCCAGTAGTGATCGATCGGTCTTGTTGTTTTCGCCTGCGGAAAGCGCGTCGGTCGCCGATGGGGTGCTCGGCGCGATGTTAGTCTCGGCAAACCGGGCCAAAGGGTTGGTGTCTTTCGATGCTGTAGCGGGTTGTGAGGCAGCCGCATTGCTATTGCCGAAGGAAAAAGCTGGTGCCGCCGGTGCCGCGGTCGCGGCAGCTGCACCTTGCTGGAAGACTTTTTCGGGGGGCGGAGCCTCCTTGCCCGGTTCCTGCATCGCCAGCTTCATCGCTCCGCCGCCGTTGGTGCTGGGATGTTCGTGCCACCACCACAACGTTCCAATGCTAACGAGAATTAGTGCGGAAACTGTCGTAAACGCGAGGCGCGGCCACAGAATGTGAAACCAATTTCCCGATCGTCGCGAGTCATCGCCTTGCGCTACACGCTCGATTTCATGGTGCAATTGTGCCCGCATCGGGTTCGGCATTTTGGGGTCAGCGCCCAACTGTGCCCGCCGCGCCTTGGCGGTCGTTTCCAGCAATTCTTCAATCGGTTTTTTTGGCTCAAGCGGCATGACTTCTTAAGTTAGACGGCAAATGAATGCTCCGGTGGAAAGATTTTCTTCGCGATGGCACTCAGTCGATCGAGGCATTTGCTCAGGCGCGAACTGACCGTCTTTGGGTTTAATTGCAGTTCACTGGCAATTTCGGCGTAACTCAGATCCCCATAATAACGCAGTTCAATGATTTCACGGCAGTCATCGTCCAGGTGATCGAGACTTTGCCGGATGAGGCGAGCGGTTTCGGCGTTGGCAAGCAAGGCATCGGGACCGGGTTCTCTTGACGGCAAATCGATGTGTTCGGTTCCGCGTTCGTTCGCACCATCGAGAGAAAAATGGACGAAGCTGCCGCCGCGTTTTCCGGCACGACTCTTCCCACGGAAATCCATCGCTTTGTTCGCCGCGATACGGAGTAGCCAGGTTTGAAAGGAACTCTTTCGTTGAAATGAGCCGAGGTTGCGCACCACCGCGAGGAATGTCTCCTGGCAAATCTCTTCCGTGTCTTCGTGACAGAAATCGGCAGATAATTGAAAAACAAACCGCGACGCGATGGGATAGTATTTATCGAACAAGGCATCCCAGGCATCGGCATCGCCTCCGCGGCAGCGCTCAAGTAATTCCGTTTCGCCCGTTGCTGAATCGGCGCGGGAGGGTCGTGGGTCACTCATGTAAGGATTGGTCTTACGACGTCATTCTAGCATAGATTGTTCGAGAATAATTTGTTGTCCGCGCCCGCGCGTCACCGCCGCGCGCACGTTTGTCATCCGGAGCGCTCGCGAAGGACCCCCCACCTGCCTCGCTCGTTCCCAAACTGCAGTTTGGGAACGTCTCGATCTTGAAACTCTGTTTCCTCGGCCGGGAGCGCGAACGCGATTTGCGGTGAGCGTCTGATGAGAAACATAGTTTCGAAGAGCAGCGGGGTTCTCAAACCGAGTTTGGGAACAGAATGCTATGGCGCGATCAAATCGCGTGGTCGATCGAGCAGTCTCTTGTCGATGTCGAAAGAATGTGCGGCGCGGCCGGCGCACTTTGAATTGGCATCGCCCGACGGAGCGGCCGATTCACCTTTGCGGCAACCAAGCCGCCAGCGCTTTGTCAACGTGGTCAGGAAAAAGCGGGAGCATTTTCGCGGCGTTGCCGACTAACAGGGCAATGAAAAGCTCGGTTTTGATTTTCGCGGCCTCTCTACTGGGCGTTCTCTCGCAAGTTCGCGGAGATGGTTTCATCGTAATTGAGAGGCCGGTGGTGGAGCGACCCTTTTTAATTCCTCCTAGCTGCTTCCCATTCGCGCCGCTCGAGGTCTCCAGTCATCACGTCCATGTCAAAATCGATGGTCAGGTAGCGATCACTTCGATCGACCAGGAGTTTTACAATCCCAACGATCAACGCCTCGAAGGCACCTACATGTTTCCGGTGCCGAAAGCCGCGCACATCGACAAATTCAACATGGAGGTCGGCGGGAAAATGATGGACGCCGAATTGTTGCAGGCGGATAAGGCGCGCCAGATTTACGAAGAAATCGTGCGCAAAATGCGCGACCCGGCGTTGCTCGAATATGCCGGCCGGGACTTGTTCAAGGTCAGGATCTTTCCGATCGAGCCACGCAGCCACAAACCGATCAAGATTTCCTACACGGAACTGCTGCGTTCCGACGCCGGAACAGTCACCTACAGCTATCCGCTGAGCACGGAGAAGTTTTCAGCGCAGCCGATCAAAAACCTGAGCGTAAAAGTAGAAGTGAAAACCGAACAGCCGCTCGCCTCAATCTATTCGCCGAGTCACAAGGTTGAAATTAAACGGGGCGGACTGAATCGGGCTGTCATTGGTTATGAAGCGAAAGACGAAAAACCAGACACGGATTTTCAGCTCGTTTACAGCTCGGAGCAGCGCGATGTCGGATTAAGTTTAATCACCCAGAAACCAGATGGCGAAGATGGTTACTTCCTGCTCCTGGCCGCCCCCACAATTACGAAAGAAACAAAACCTACTCCGAAGGACGTGGTGTTTGTCGTCGACACTTCGGGCTCAATGGCAGGCGCCAAACTGCAGCAGGCAAAGAAGGCGCTGCAGTTCTGCGTCGAAACCTGAATACGGAAGATCGTTTTGAAATCGTCCGGTTCTCCACGGAAGCGGAGTCGCTTTTTGGCAAACTCAGTGATGCTGATTCCGAACATCGAAAGCGCGCCTCCAATTTCATTGCCGATCTGAAGCCGATTGGCGGGACTGCGATCTCGGATGCCTTGCAAACTGCGTTGACGGCGCGGACCGGAAAACCTGAGCGCCCATTCGTCATTATTTTCCTCACTGACGGGCTACCGACGGTCGGTGTGCGTAACCCAGACGAAATTTTGGCTGAAGTAAAAAAAGGGAGCGACGCGCGCATCTTTTCATTCGGGATTGGTTCGGACGTAAACACGCAACTGCTCGATCAGATTTCGGAGACGACGCGGGCCTTCAGCCAGTACGTGCTCGAGAATGAAGATCTCGAAGTAAAGATCTCGAATTTTTACACTAGGATCAAAGAACCAGTCTTGACGAATGTGCGCCTGGAATTCCGCGGCGGAATTCGGACGAACAAATTGTATCCGGCGCAGTTGCCGGACTTATTCAGGGGCGATCAACTTGTCCTGACTGGTCGCTATTCCTTGCCCGCTGTAGCCGGGGCCGCTGAGCCCGTCCGCGAAGTGGAAGCAAAGCTCACCGGCATCGCAAGTGGCCATGAGCAGACCTTCACCTACAACGTGAAATTCGATGAGCACAATTCGGCTAACGATTATGTGGCGCGGCTGTGGGCGACACGGCGGGTTGGATTTTTGTTGGATGAAATCCGGGTTCACGGCGAAACCACCGAGTTGCGTGATGAAGCGACGGATCTGGCGCGCGGTTACGGAATCGTTACTCCTTACACTGCTTACTTGATCGTCGAAGATGAAGATCGGCGCCGCGTTCCGACGGCAGACCGGTCAATGCAAAGCATGAGCGCCGATACCGCGGCGCGCGCGCAAATCTCGAAAGCCTGGGATGGATTCAAGGAGAAGAAAGACGGGCCGGACGCCGTGGCGAATGCGCGCAGTCAGAATGCGTTCAAGTTCGCCGAACAAGCTGCAGCTTCCATCGACTATGGCACCGCCGAATCGTTGCGCGGCTTCGCTCTCAATGCTCCGGCCGCACCGTCGGAATCGGATCGTCTCACGCAGTACACACGGCAATCAAAGTTCGTGAACGGCCGCGCCTTTTTCCAAAATGGAAAGCAGTGGGTTGACGCCACCGCGCAGAATCTCAAGAAGCGGCAGCGTGTGCCATTCAACTCCGACGCCTACTTCGATCTTCTCCGACAACATCCCGAGGCCGCGCCCTGGATGGCGCTAGGTCAAAACGTCCTGCTCGCGCTCGACGACACTGTTTATGAAATCAGCGAATAAACCCCGAACCGGAGTGGCGATTGCACGCGCGGGCGCGTGGGTCTCGCAGGCCGGTTTGCCCGGAGAAAGTGCGAAAACTATATGAAAACAACCTATTCTTTGATCCAGTCGATAAACGTAGCTCGAAAGTTATGTGCTGTAGTCGCCTCGCTCGGTCGAGGCGTCACGGCGACCCCCCTTCGCTCAGCTTCGCCGCGGCGCGCAGAGCACCGTGGCCACAAGCTTGGACAGATCACCGGCATTATATCGTCCTACCC
>JBKPQI010000128.1:0-5490 GCA_046733975.1 Verrucomicrobiota bacterium | reverse complement strand
GTCGGAAGGTAAGCTGAGGGGCAAAGACGGAACCCTCTTCGGCCGTTTGTGCAACACGTTCACAAACCGAATTACGTCCAGCCCTGATGGTTGCCCGGCAAATGGGTCTTTGGCTACGAGCTTTAATATGTCGCGCGCAGGGCAAATCATGATCTCGCATTTGAACGGCAGCTTTTTTGCAATTGCGGCGCGCAGAGTCGATTCGCTCAAGTCTTCCCGCACCACAAACGTGCCGACAGCGCCAATGTTAACGACGCCAAACCTCCCTAACTGTTTCGCGATTAGCGCAGGCTGACATCGATTCGCTGTCCCCACGTTGACCGCGCGAAGAAAAACCACGGAGGGCACAAGCAGAAGGTAGAAAGGAGAGTGCAGAAAGGCCAGATTAGAACGTGCCTCGGATCGTTTCCTTGTTGCCGGCTGCGACCGAGATCGCGGCGGCGTTGGGATTGATGGATGACATCGTTGGCGTGTCGCATGAGTGCGATTTTCCCGAGGAAGCGAATGCGCGTCCCCGGGTCACTTGTTGTCCGCTGCACGGGAGTCAGTTAAGCAGTCGTGAAGTTGATGATTGGGTGCGCGGTGCGCTGCGCGACAATGGGACGATCTACACCATTGACGAGACGCTGCTGCGCGAGTTGCACCCGGAGGTGATCCTCACTCAAAAGCTATGCGACGTCTGCGCCGTCGGTTACGGGACCGTCGCGCGACTCGCCGAGACTTTGTCGGGACCGCCGCAGCTCGTGAATCTCGAGCCATCAAGTCTGGCCGAGATTTTTGAAGATATTCGTCGCGTCGCGAACGCCTGCAGCGTGGCGGATCGCGCAGATGAAGTTATCGCGGCATTATCGGCCCGTGTGGAAGCGGTGCGTGAACGCGCAGCAAAAATCCCGTATCGTCCACGATGTTTTCTGATGGAATGGATTGATCCACCGTTTTGCTCTGGCCATTGGGGCCCGGAGCTGGTCGAAATCGCAGGCGGGCACGATCCGTTAGGCCGAAAGCACCAACCGTCGGCCGAGGTAAAATGGGACGCCGTACTAAAAGCGCGGCCGGAGATTATCGTGCTGGCGCTTTGCGGATATGACATCGAACGTGCCCGGCGCGATTACGAATTGCTGAGGAAATTTCCTGGATCCAGTTCGCTTCCCGCTGCGCAAACCAACCGCGTCCACATCGTGGATGCGAGCGCATATTTTGCCCGACCGGGTCCGCGCATTGTTGACAGCCTTGAGATTCTTGCCGGCATTTTGCATCCCAAGGAATTTCCGGAGTTCACTACTACTTCCCAGATAGGCTGAGTTGTTCGCGTCGCTCACACGACAGCAAATGATCGTTGACCATTCCAGTCGCCTGCATCAGTGCATAACAGATGGTTGAGCCGACGAATTTGAAGCAGCGGCGCGAGAGATCACGACTCATGACGTCGGATTCTTTTGTGCGGGCGGGCACCTGCGCCATCCGTCGCCATCGATTTTGTTTTGGTTCGCCGCCGACAAAACTCCAAAGATAAGTGTCGAAGCTCCCGAATTCTTTTTGAACCGCGAGAAATGCCTTCGCATTTTGAATAGTGGCCGCGATTTTCAACCGGTTTCGTACGATTCCGGGATCATTGAGAAGACGTTTGACCTCGCGTGAGCCGTAGCGTGCGATCTTCTCCGGGCGAAATCCGTCGAACGCCTTACGATAGTTTTCTCTCTTTTTTAGAATCGTGGTCCAACTAAGACCGGCTTGCGCAGCTTCTAGAGTCAAAAACTCAAACAGCGTCCGATCGTCGTGCACGGGCACGCCCCATTCCAGGTCGTGATAGGTGATGTTCGGTTCGGAGATTGCCCAGGGACAACGCGGCATCAGCAAACATCGCAAACATCGATTCCGATGCACACTCAAATCCGCAATTATTTCACTCTTGTGGTATGCGAGATACAATCGAGTTTGCCCGTGTATGCGAGAAACAATGTTGAGTTTCGCCTGTTTTGTTGCAGCCACGGTTCTTATTAGTTCACCATTAGTCGCTCAAAGCGCTCCCTACGATTCGGCAAAGCCTCTTCCGCAAGCGGCGGTGTTCGCGCCGAATGTGATTTCAACCGGCGATTACGAGTCGCACGCCACGTTTACGCCCGACGGTCGAGAAATCTATTTTCTCAAAATGGCGCCGAATTTCTCGCGTTGGTCCATCTTCGTCTCGCGATATGGAAACGGCGGTTGGTCTCAGCCGGAAGTTGCGTCTTTCTCAGGCCAATATCAGGATGCGGATCCTTACATCACTGCCGATGGTAAACATTTCTACTTCATTTCCGATCGGCCGATTAACCCGGGCGACGAACGCCAATCGCATCATGATATTTGGGTGATGGACAAGGCCGATGCCGGCTCGCCACAGAACGGGTCGGTCCTAATCGCGAACTGGAGCGCGCCGCGTCATCTCTCCAGTCCAGTCAATAGCGATGCCGACGAATATTATCCGATAGTTCTAAAGAATGGAACCTTGTACTTTGGGTCCGAGCGCAAAGGCTGCAATGGTCCCTGCGATATTTATCGTGGTGTGCCGGAAAGAGATGGTAGCTATACGGTGGAAAATCTGGGTGCGCCGATCAATACTGCGGCCGGAGAGTATGAAGCTTTCGTCACCGAAGACGAGCAATTCATGCTTTTAGCCGTGATTAAACGACCGGACTCGATGGGTGACTTTGATCTTTATCTCTCGCGCAAACAGCCTGGTGGCAAATGGGCCGAACCAACTAACCTCGGGCTGGAAATCAATAGTCCCGCTCGCGAGTTGTCGCCCAAATTATCGCCAGATGGCAAGTATGTAGTCTGGACGAGTGCCCGCAGCCCGACGTTAGCCCCAAAGCCGACCCGTCGCAGCACTGCGCAAGTAATGCAAGAGTTGCACTCGCCAGGGAACGGAGTTGGCGATATTTACCAAATCGACGTGGCGGCGGTGGCGACGTTGAAGGCCCCACAATAACACCTCCAGTAGACCGGAAAATCAGGCGAGTCTTTTTTCGCTCTACTTATATGCGATAGCGGCGCTGGAGGGTCCGGCTAGGTGGATAACTTCGAAACGTTTGAAACCTACCTCGACACCATTTCCGAAGTCCGCCGCAGAGTAATCGAATGCTTCCCCAAATTCGATCAGCATATTAAGTGACATGAGCAGCCCGAAAACGTTCTCGCGACGGGCGTCGTCGATCAGCGCCTCGACGACAATGAACGCGCCACCTGGCGCCAGAGCATTGTAGGCGGCGCGGATGAGTTGCATTTTTTTCTCCAGATTCCAATCGTGTAGAATCATTCCCATAGTAATGACATCGGCCCACGGCAGCGGATCACGAAAAAAATCGCCGGACGTAACATGAATGCGATCGCTCAAATTGGCCGCGCCAATATGTTTTCGCGCCACCGGTTCAACCGGCGGTAGATCGAAGCTGATGCACTCGATGTGCGGATGTTTTTTGGCTACTTCAATACTAAGCAGCGCAGTAGCGCCGCCGACATCGCACAGAATGTCGTAGCGCGAGATCGAATTTCTCAGCGAGCGCTTCGAAATTGATCCGCGACAGGCCCGTCATGCCGTCGAGAAATTGTTCGAGTTTTACCGGGTCGGCGTAGAGCTCTTCGAAAATACCTTTTTCGCCATGTCTGGTTTCATTTTGCGGCTTGCCGGTGTGAAGCGCTTCGGGCAAATCGTGCCAGAACTTGAACAAGCGCGCGTTTAGCATTTCCAAGATTCCGCCGATGTAACGCGGACTCTGCCGATCCAGATAGAGAGCGGTGGCGGGCGTGTTGGAATATGCTGCTTCGGCTCCGTGGCCTTCGCGTTCGAGGAATTTCATTGCCACAAGGGCGTCGAGAAAATCTGCGCGCCCGCGCGGGTGGAGGGCGAGTTGTTTGCCGATCTGCGCGGCCGTAAGCGGACCCTGTGCGAGCGCAGTAAATAGACCAAACTCGACGGCGGTAAGTAAACCCTTCGAATTCCAGAAACCGAACGCGGTCTCGAGGATTGCGTCGGGCGTTGGCGCAGACGTGTCCATCAAACCGCTGTAGCATTGGAAGCATCGTTTTGCGAATCAGACCGCGAAAACATTTACAGCAAGCCAGTCGCAACTGCATGATGGCCACATGAACGCGAGAATCTGGCTCACTCTTTTTGTTGGTTGTGTCGCCGTCATTCTCTTTCAGACACCTGCTCTCGCCGACGAGCACGAATTCCGATAAAAGGCGCTGGATGCGAAAAGCGTTGAATTAATGGGGGAATGGAATGGCTGGAAATTAGTGCCCATGACCAAGGGTGACAACGGGGTCTAGACGGCGGAGGTTACGTTATCTAGCGGCACCTATGCTACAAATTTCTCGTAAATGGTACGGACTGGGTATTCGATCCGGATAATTCAGCTAAGAAATCAGTCCATGGG
Source organism: Verrucomicrobiota bacterium (assembly GCA_046733975.1). Classification (GTDB taxonomy): domain Bacteria; phylum Verrucomicrobiota; class Verrucomicrobiia; order Chthoniobacterales; family UBA10450; genus AV69. Next base: position 1,072 of record JBKPQI010000128.1, on the reverse strand, counting down.
ATCGAGAACTCCGCGGTCGAGATTAAATAGAAACGCCGAATACCGGATGCGCATCTAAGCGGAAGGCGGGCTCATCATGGCGCGTGTCGCTGATCCTTCAGCCAATCGATAATTAATTTGGCGCCGTTCTGATTTAAGCCGCTGCTCTTCCCGGCAAAAGCGTCGGCCCAGTTACTATAGCTCTGTAAGGTATGACCCATGTCGGCAACTTCTACGAAGCGCGCTTTTGCCGGACTGTTTGTGTTTACATATTGAGCAATTAATTCGTGATCATCACGGCTCATAATCCAGTCATACTGTCCATGAAGCACAAGTGTCGGCACTTTTACTTTCGCCCATGCCGCAGCGAGATTGAGATCTTGAAGTTGCTCGTAAAACGCGAGTGGCCGGCCGTAGAGATGTGCTCGGTCTTTTCCTTCCGGCCACAAATCCGCCAGCGGTGTGTTTTCCTGCAGAATGTCAGCGACCTTGCGTTTTTTTATTAACCATTCGTGGTAAAGCGTCGACGCACCTTTCATTTGTTGAGTCACTTCTGCCGGCCTCTTCCCGCTTAAGGCATAACGGCGGCGCTCGATTTCGAGCATGTGTTCGAACCACGTTTTTACCCAGCCGCCAACAACAATAAACCCGCGCACTTGTCCCTCTTGCGCAGAAGTCTGCGCAACAAGTGGCGCGAAGCCTCCACCGTTGCTCATTCCGAGGAGGTAAACGCGATCGCTGTCGATAAAATCATAATTCTTCAGCGCCGCGAAAGCCGCGCGGTACCCCGCGAGCTCGGAACTGAAATCATTGTCCGCGCAATTGCCTTCGCTATCGCCCACGCCTTGTTTATCGACGCGAAAAAGGCAAAGCCCGGGCAATTGCGCCAGGTGTCGGAAGAGCATACCGGTTTCGTCCCTTGTGTTTTCGGGTGCTTCAACGCTGTCGCAGCTCAGCCAGCCGGCAACGAAAAGAACGGGCAGCTTGCCTTGTAATTCCCGCGGCCTGGTGACGATCGTGCGCAAACGTTCACCCTGGGGTGTCGCAACTGAATCGTAGATCACGTCCACGTTGGGATACGTCTCCCGAGGGG
>JBKPQI010000127.1:0-4321 GCA_046733975.1 Verrucomicrobiota bacterium | reverse complement strand
GCAGTCTCGTGGGCTCGGAGATGTGTATAAGAGACAGGGATTGTTTGATATGATGATCGACGTAACTAAGGTGCTTGGTGTCGGGCAATTATGCTACGGCGCGCTACAGAAGAAACCACAGGGCGTCGGAGTTACTTACACTTTTCGGCGTTGTCGCGAATGGGCTGAGATTCGATCTGCACTGCAAGATACTAATACTGAGGTATTTGGCCTTTAGTTCGGGATGTTGGCACGGCCATTGCTATATTGCTTACTCACAGGATAACTTCACAAAAGGAATATAGGGATTATGAAACTTATTAAACCTCTCTTAGCAGGCTTGGCGGCGATGGTTGTTGCCTCAAGTTTTGCAATCTCGGCCCACGCGACCCCAATAACGGGATTCATTAATTTCGCAGGTTCGGTCGCGTTTGACACAACTTCTTTGGCTACGGCAACCAGAGTGAACACCTGGCGTGATGTATTCGGTAACGCCGGGTTCAGCAATGTCACCGCGGGTAGCACGGGTAGCTTTTCTGGGATTGCAGCCGGGACCCAAGCGACAATGGGTACACCCTATATCTTCAATCCTTCTACGCCCACTCCCGCGCTCTGGAGCGTTGGTGGTTTCACTTTCGATCTCCTGTCTTCGACCATCGTGTCTCAGACGGCAACGGATCTTACGATCGAAGGGGCGGGTATTGTAAGCGGTAATGGACTTACTCCAACGAACATGACTTGGATGTTCACAACCCAGAATGCGAGCGGCCACAACCAGGCAACGTTCTCGTTCTCGGCAAACAGTAGCTCCGAAGGCGTGCCGGATTCTGGAACGACTATTTCGCTCCTGGGAATCGGTCTGATGGGCTTGGGACTAGCGCGGCGTAAGCTGGCCAAGGCGTAATCGCTGCTTCTAAGTTGAAAGCCGGGCAGAAACATCTGCCCGGCTTTCTTTTTGAAATTCAATCTACGCAAAATCACTACCGGCAACTTAATTACGTTATTTGTGTTTAATTCGAGGTGAACACCTGTAGACAGTCTCTGACATGAAACAATACCACGGTATATTTTTGCTAGCGTTATGCGTCGCAGCAGCCTCGCAGGCGCAAACAACGTACGAACCTTTTACGTTTAGTACGTTCGCCGGGACTGCGGGCGCAGCCGGCAGCACGGACGGTACAGGTAGCGCCGCCCGGTTTAGCTCTCCTTCGGGAATTGCCATCGATAGCGCGGGCAACGTCTATGTCGCAGACACTTTTAACAACACTATCCGCAAAATCACTCCGGGAGCCGTCGTCAGCACCTTCGCCGGTACGCCTGGCGTAACGGGAGGCATGGATGGGACGGGGGCGGCAGCGCAATTTAATGCGCCTATTGGTCTTGCCGTCGATTCGTCCGACAACGTCTACGTAGCGGATTCTGGAAATAATACTATCAGGAAGATCACGCCCGGTGCTGTGGTGACTACGCTAGCTGGTCTTGCTGGCTCTGCGGGAAGCACGGACGGCACTGGCAGCGGGGCTCGGTTCAACGGGCCGCGGGCGGTTGCAGTCGATTCGGCATTTAACGTTTATGTTGCCGACACTTTCAATCACACGATTCGAAAGATTACGCCAGGTGGAGTCGTCACAACCTTTGCGGGCTTAGCTTTGAACCCTGGTAGCACGAACGGAACGGGCAGCGCCGCCCGGTTCAGGGATCCGAAAGGCATCGCAGTTGATACCGCAGGAAACATCTATGTGGGCGATACGTTTAATGATACGATCCGCAAGATTACGCCCGGAGGCGCAGTGACGACCCTGGCTGGTGTAGCCGGAAGTGTTGGAAGTTCGGATGGGTCCGCGGCTGCAGCTCGATTTTCTGCTCCAACTGCCCTGACCGTGGACACCTCGGGAAATCTCTTTGTGGATGATACGAATAACGAGACTATTCGGCGCGTGCGACCGAATGGCTTTGTAACCACCGTGGGTGGCTCTCCGGGGCTCGCCGGCAGCACTGATGGAAGTGGAGCGGCTGCACGTTTCAATGCGCCGCAGGGAATTACGGTCAGCCCGAATGGTACGCTATTCATTGGTGACACGGGCAACGACACAGTCCGCCTCGGTATGCCGCCTACAGCGCAGTTAACCAACATTTCTACCCGCGCCTCCGTCCAAACCGGACAGCGCGTTACCATCGCCGGATTCATCGTCAATGGAACGGACGCGAAGGAGGTCGTAGTCCGAGGACTTGGTCCCACCCTCATGCAGTTTGGAATAAATGGCTTTCTCGCTGATCCCACCTTGGCCTTGCACGATGCGAATGGCTCGATCGCGACAAATGATAATTGGAAAGACACGCAACAGGCAGCAATTCAGGCGACAGGGTTCGCGCCGCCCAATGATCTCGAATCGGCCATCCTGAGAACTTTGCAGCCGGGCAATTATACCGCCATTCTGGCCGGTAATAACAACGCGAGTGGCATTGGTCTGGTCGAGGTCTACGACATCATGCCGAGCGTGTTTTCAGAGTTGGCAAATGTTTCTACTCGAAGTTTCGTGGGCACCGGCCAGGCCGTCACCATTGGCGGTCTAATCACCGCCGGCGGCAACGGAAGTACGGAGATACTGGTGCGCGGCCTTGGGCCCACGCTGACGCAGTTTGGGGTGCAGGGCGTTCTGGGTAACCCCACAATTGCTCTCCTCGATCACAACGGGAATGTTATTCGATCTAACGACAATTGGAAAGATTCGCAGCAGGCGGCGATTCAGGCTACGGGTTTGGCCCCACCCAATGATCTGGAAGCGGCGATTGTCGCAACGGTGCCCGCCGGCAACTACACCGCCATTCTCCAAGGCAAAAACAACGGAATCGGCATCGGTTTAGTTGAAATTTACAACATAAAATAGTGGGCTGGGCCGAGACCGACGCAGCTGCGCGTAGTTGAAAAATTTGCGCGGCTTGGTAGGGATTCAAAAATCTGCGTCATGTCCGACTCTAATCCACAAGCGCTTCCAGCCGATCGTTCGTTCTGGTTTTGCTTGCGCGCTCAGACTAAGCGCGAGCATTTCGCCGCAGTCGCTCTGCGTAAGCAACACCAGATTGTCTGCTTTGCGCCACGCCTGCGCATGCGCAAACTAACGCGGCGAGGCGCAGTCTGGTTCGTGGAGGCGATGTTTCCCGGCTATTTTTTTGCGCAGTTTGACTACGTCACTGAACGGCGCCGCGTCGAGCATGCACCAGGTGTGCGTGGTCTGGTGCAATTCGGGGATCGTCTCGCGACAATCGACTCCGCCATCATCGAGGCTTTGCGGCAGCGAATGGAGGCTGACGAACTCGTGACCCTCGATCCGGAACTAAAAGTCGGCCAGGAGGTCCAAATCGCTCATGGGCCGCTACGGGGGATCGAGGTCTTGGTGACCCAGGTGTTACCAGCGTCGGAGCGGGTCCGTGTTTTACTCGAATTTCTGGGCCGCTCTCTGCCGATGGAAGTGCCGAAGGGGACGTTAATCCAGCCGCGCTCGTCAGTTGTTTCCTCTTTGCATTAGATGCGCAGCTGCAGCTCCGGCGGCGAGCCTGTAGCGGTCGCCGTGTCAGCGGCACCAGATGATTCGCGGCCCTTCAAGCGAGTGCCACGATCAGCCTGCGGTTATCGAGCCTGAGCGAACGCTTCGGAAAACCGGGTGCTGCGCTGCCTAGGGATTCTATGAACCACTTGGAGGCCGTTCTCGGTTTCGTATGCCTCGGGTGCTCTGAGGGCGAGGAATGCCAATGTCACCGCAGAGCTGAGGGTCAACGCGCCGCTGATGATAATGAAAAACATGACACCTATAAAAGCATAAGTAGTGCCGCCCCGCGTCTCCTTTCAAATTGCTATTTCGAAGCAGTCTCATATGGAATTCGTTGGGGCGCTGTGATTTATGCGAATTTCATTGCAGTGCCGGATTTTCGTGCCAAATCGGCTTGGTGTTTTACAATGTCCCCACAGAGAGCACGAATTTGTGACTCTGCTATTCTATTTAGTGTGGCCATCAAACCGCCTTCATGGCAAAGGTCGGTCGCTGTGCCCAGGCTCTCCGTTGACCCGCCTGAAGCGCCTTCTCTAGGGTCGGCCAGTGGAAGAACGACTTCGATTAAACTACTTTCCACCGCCTGCAGAAGGTCGTTCGTCTGCGTAAATGCGCCCCGCATTTCAATCCTGAACCGCGCAGGCGGTGAAGGATCTCACGAGTGATCGTTGATCGTTCAAGCCAGCTTGCGCGACGCCTGCGCTATAGGCGCCCCGCAATCGGAACCGCTGCTGCTTTTTCAAGCTCTATCGTCGCAGTGACTTTCTGTAGACCTGTTCCCTCACGCGAGGCTG
>JBKPQI010000126.1:0-14901 GCA_046733975.1 Verrucomicrobiota bacterium | reverse complement strand
CCGTAAAGCGGCGCCGCTTCCGCAAACTTTTGTTGCTTGTAAAGCGCTTCCGCTTTCAACAACTTCGCCTGGTCCCCTCGCTCGTTAGGCGGATTCGTTTTTAAAAACTCATCGACTTCTGTGATGACCGCACTCGGATCGGAATTGTAAACGTTGATCAAACGCTGGTAACGCGCGTCCTTCGCTTCCTCCCGGCTGGGAAACTTGTCGATAATCTCTCGATACATTGTTTCCGCTTCCTGGGTGTGACCCAGTTGTCGCTGCGCGTTGGCGACAAGAAGCATCGCTTCTGGTTTGGCTTCCTCCGGCAATTGCTCAGCCGATTTCTTATAATCGGAGACTACTTGAGCGTACTGTGCATTCTGATATTCAAGGCGCAGAAGGGCCGCCTGCGCGATCCCTTTCCATTTCCCAGAATCGCTTCGTCCCTTCTGCAGAAGCACACGCGCTTTTTCCGCCATGCCATTGTCAATTTTTGACCGATCGGCCAGGGCCAGATCGAGCGCGATCAATCCCGCGCGCACCGCGGCCTCGGCTCTTGTCGCCGGCTTTTCCGCCTCGTTCGACAGCGCTTCGTATTGCTTCAGAGCTTCGGCACGGCTTCCGCGCGCCAGCAACATCGCAGCAGCTGTCGCCCGCGCGTCTTCCCGATATTGACTCTTCGCTTCGGCAACCTGCAAATAAAGCATCAGCGCATCATCCGCTCGCTTCGTATTTTCCAGGCAACGTGCCTCGAAATATTTCGCAGAGAGCGCAACCGACGTGTCTTTCGATTTTGCCGCCGCTTTGTGGAAAAGAGGTTGCGCGGTGTTGTAGTCCTTTTGCGAAAAAGACAGGACTGCAAGCGCGTATGCTGCTGGTCCGGCAAACTCCCCATCACCAAAATCCTCGAGCACTTTCTGGAAGTTCGTTCGAGCGGGACCGGTTTTCCCCAGAACGCGATAGCTTTCCCCTAATCCGAAATACGCGTTGCCGCGTCCGACGGCATCAGGATAGTCGCGTAAATATCTTTCGTACTCCGGGATGGCCAGGTCGTACATTTTTCGGCCGAATAAGGCGTTGGCATATTCGAGCTGGCGCTTGTCATTTGGTTGCTCCGGAGTGGATGGCACTTCCTCCGGCGGTGGAGTTGCTTCCTCGGCCGGCAGCGCGCGTGGAGCCGGCGGTTCATTCAAGGGCAGGGCACGACGAATTTCCTGCGGCGAGCCCGGATGGCTCCAGCAGAGCAGCAACGCCATCGAAATACCGGCGCGTCGCCGGAATGATTTCATTTTGCAGTCGCGAACGCGACGTTGGTGATTCCCGATTCGCTGCAAATATTCAGGACGCTGACTACGTTCTTGTAAGCGCCGGCCTCGTCGCCGCGAATTACGACCGCCTGTTCCGGATATAATTTTACGAGATCTTCCAGAAGCTTGCTCAATTCCGACCCTGTCATGGTCCGGCGATTCACAACCACGGTTCCATCAGTCTTCACATTCACGACGACATCACCGGGCGGCGCCATCTTCTCCTTTGCCGCCGCGGCCTTGGGCACTTTGACGTCCAGCTCGTTTTCGTTGCGCGAGGCGCTCCACGTCAGCAAAAAGAAAATCAGCAGCAGCATAAGCACGTCAACCAGCGGTGCGAGCTGAATCCCCGGATGCTGCGTTGCTGCCCGACTGCGAAAATTCATACCAATCCTGCGGAGTTAGAATTCCGATTCGAGCAACGCCGGCGTGCGTTCACCGCGCCGCGCAAACTGCAAGGAGAGAAGCGCGAGAATATGAGTAACTGCCGATTCCAGCTCCGAAATCAGGCGCTGTGAGCGGCCGCGAAAGAATGCATAAAAAATCATCGCCGGGATGCCAATGGCCAATCCGGCGGCAGTGTTGAAAAGCGCTTCACTGATGCCGTGCGAAAGCTGCATGTAACGTTGGGTGCCGACGTCGGAACCCAGAGCTGCAAAGGAGCGAATGATTCCGATCACGGTTCCAAGCAATCCAAGGAGCGGCGCGATCATACCGATGTCGGCGAGATAAGTGACGCGATTATTTAAGTTGGAAGCGACCCGAGTGCCTTCGGTCTGAGCAATCTCGCGGATTTGCTCGAATTCCGCGTTTGGATTTTTAGTGGTGAAATCAAGAACCTGCTGCACTACCCGGGCAATGGCTTCGCCATGGCGGTTGGAAACTGCAAGCAGGCCGAGGTAATCGCGTTTCCGCAGCAGCGCGTCGGCCGTAGCCATGAACCCGTGTGAGACAATGGCGCCGCGCCGGATGCTAAGAAAGTAAACGATCACGAGCATGAGCGAGATGATCGACAGAATCAGAAGCACGACCATGACCGGCCCGGCTTGAAACATCGCGTGCAACATGGTGGTGGTGGTGCGGGGCAATTCCGGGGTCACCGGCGCGGGGGTTTGTGCCAGAATTGATGAGGCGCTAGCGGGCGCGAGCAAAAGCCAGAAGAATTTTTTCATGCCCTGGGCAGTGGCTACGATAAACGAGAGGCGTTTCTTCGCAACCCGCGGGAACTGATCGGATGGAGGCTCTTTTAGAAACTGTGCCGACACAACTACCTGGTGATCCGAGCGTCAGTCGAGGGATACCGCGTCGGACCTTCAAGCCGGCGCGGCGGGATCCCTCGACTTTGCTCGGGATGACTGCATCGTTCACCCAAACCGTCGCACTCGGAAAAGATGCGCCGGCCGGGTAAAAGGATCCAGTTCCACATAATTGCGCCGCCCATGCCATGTGTAACGGGAGTCATCGAGCAAATCGTGCATTTCGTATGGCTCGCCTTCATCGCAGCCAAACAATTCGATTGGCACATCAACCATCGAGTACTGGCGCCGATACGGATCAAGATTGACTACTACGAAAATCGTATTGTCCCCCGCCGGTGTCGTTTTGCCGTAAAACAGAATTGCATCATTATCGGCGGAGTAGAAGCGCAGGTTATCGTAGAAGTGAAGCGCGCGATTTTCGCCACGAATTTTGTTCAAGCGCGCGATGTAGCCCTTGATGTTACCCGGCGCGTCCCAGTCGCGTTCCTTAAACTGATACTTCTCCGAGTCGAGATACTCTTCCCGGCCCGGCAAGGCGGCGTTTTCGCAAAGCTCAAATCCGCTGTAGATTCCGTACAGACTTGAGAGCGTCGCTGCCAGCACGATGCGAATCATGAAAGCGGGACGCCCGCCGTTCTGCAAAATTGGCGGCAAAATATCGGGTGTATTCGGCCAGAGATTCCCGCGAAAATATTCGCGCATGTCGGTTTGCGTCAGCTCCGTGAAGTACTGGATCAGTTCGTGCTTGTGATTGCGCCAGGTGAAATAGGTATAGCTCTGAGTGAAGCCCGCCTTGGCCAGCGCTTTCATCATTTTAGGACGGGTAAAAGCCTCCGATAAAAAAATCGTGTCCGGAAATTCGTCTCGTACTCCGGAAATTAAATATTCCCAGAATGGCACTGGTTTGGTGTGCGGATTGTCGACACGAAAAATGCGAACGCCGCGCTCGACCCAGAACAAGATAATGCTCTTCATCTCCGCCCAGAGCTCGAGCCAGTTCGCGCAGCGGAAGTTCAGCGGGTAAATGTCTTCGTACTTTTTCGGCGGGTTTTCAGCGAATTTGATCGTGCCATCCGGTCGCTCATAAAACCATTCCGGATGTTCCGCTACATAAGGGTGATCGGGCGAACAGTTGATGGCGAAATCGAGCGCGATTTCGAGGCCTCGCTTGCGCGTCTCCTCCTCCAACCAGGCGAAATCTTCGAGCGTGCCGAGCGCGGGATCGACATCCTTATGACCACCACCATTAGGACAACCGAGCTGCCGGTTGCCGATGGCGTACGGAACTCCCGGATCATCCGGCTCGCACGTAACGGAATTGTTTCGCCCCTTGCGGTTGGTTGTGCCGATCGGATGGATCGGTGGAAAGTAAATGACGTTGAATCCCATCGCTTTGGCGTCCTCGATGCGCGGCAAGCAGTCGCGCAGCTTCGAACCGAGATCCCCTTTCCCTTCCGCCGATCGGGGAAAAAACTCGTACCAAGCTGCGGTTCTGGCGCGGACTCGGTCCACCACCGCCTCGGGCGGCGGAGCCCATTGTGTTGCTCCGGCACGATCCGGATAAGTCGCCATCAAAACTTCCAGCTCGCCGGAATGAATTAACGCATCGACCTCAGCCGGCGCTTTGGTTCGCAGGGCTTGCGCGATTTCGCAGAGCCGCTTTACGTCGTCGGGATCGTGCGACCGCTCCGCCGCCTGCTCGATAAGCGCGGCCCCTTCGAGTGCTTCGCTCTGCAAAGGAGAAACGCCAGCCTTGAACTTGGTCGAGAACTCGTGTTGCCAACTGGTAAAGGAGTCAATCCAGGCTTCGACGCTGTATTCGTAAATGGCGTTTTCGTAAAAGGTGCAGGTCCCACGCCAGCGATCATTGTCGATCAATTTCATCGGCGTTTCGTGCCAGCGGGTTTCGCCAACCATTCGCCATTTTAATGCCGCAGCGACAACGTCGTGACCTTCCTTGAAAATATCAGCCTCGACTACAAGGTCTTCACCGGTGACGCGTTTGATGGGGTAGCGACCGCCGTCAACTAGCGGCTGCAAATTCTCAATCACCGCGCTCGGAAAGTTCCGAACCATGAATTTCCATCAAGCGAATTTGGTTGAAAGGCAAGTCAACAAGGAGCGGCTGTTTCCAAGCTGCCGCATTGAACCGATGCGACTAATAGGTCGCCTAACTTGTTTTATTTTGAGCGATCAGGGACCGCTTTTTTCTGTCTCGAGACAGCCGTTCCTAGACTCCCTTACACCGCGTCGAAATAAAACGCGCACTCGTAGAGCCCGGAATTGCGCGTTTCCTGCCGCCGTACTCGCGTGCCAAGAGCCTGCTCGAACATTTCCTGTTCGAATCGGCCGATAATCGGATATTTATCGAGAACATTTTGGAGCGGACAATGGCATTCCAGAATCTGCGGACCGCCTTCGTCGTTCACAAACTCGGACATATAGCCCTCGGAGTCGCGAATTTTCGCCAGCGACTTGGCTCGCTCGGCAACGGTCGCACCCTTTATTTTTTCCTTCAGCGTGGCGGTCTTTCTTTGAAATAAATTGTAAAGCAACTTTTCCGGGCCGTTCGGCCCGTAAATCTCGCTGACTGAGTCGAGCAACTCGAGAGTAAAGCGATTGCTGTCGGCTTGAAAAAGGTCATGCGCGCGCCGGGTCAAACGATAGACCATTTCCGGCCGCCCCATTTTTTGCGGACGCCGCCAGGTATCTAGATAACCGTCGCGCTGCAGCGTGAGGCAGTGCTGTTTGATACCCATGTAGCTCATCCGCATCCGATTAACCAGCTCGTTAACGGACAGCCCTCGACTACGCTTGAGGGCGTTGACGATTTCGAGGCGCTGCGTTCGGCCTATTTCTGCCAGCAGTCGTTGATTCATGAACTCGGAAATAAGGGCTAGTTTAAGTGTACGAAGTCAAGCAATGCAATGAAAATCGCGTAAAAACGAGCTCCCGTAAAGCCCTTAAATAACCCGACTTGTGGTCGCAGGATCAAACAGGTGCGCCTTATTGGGGTTTAGCTGGAACTGTAAGCGATGGCCTGCGTCCCGGTGGTCCAGTGCGTGCTGGCTCCGACAAATTATAGTGTGCGCCCCCGTCTGCAGGTGCAAATTTGTCTCAGCTCCCATTGGCTCTACGATATCCACAATTGCCGGAAAACTCGCGGCCGTCTTGCCGGTACTGGAAAACTGCGCGACCTCGATATCCTCCGGCCGAATCCCCAGCAGCATCGGCTTCCCAAAAAATTCGCGCGGCTCGGACCTATCGGTGAACCGCATCTCGATCGTTCCGCCCTGCATCTCCTTAAAGACAATCGAATCGCGTTCCTGTTTCAATTCGCCATTGATGAAATTCATTGGCGGACTGCCGAGAAACCCCGCCACGAAAAGATTGTCCGGCTCGTTGTAAAGTTTCAGCGGGGTGTCGGTCGGCTGCAGCTGGCCATTGTTCATCACCACAATCCGATCGCCCATCGTCATCGCTTCAATCTGATCGTGCGTGACATAAATCATCGTCGCCTGCAAGCGCTGATGCAGCTTTGTGATTTCGGTGCGCATCTGCACACGCATTTTCGCGTCCAAATTCGACAGCGGCTCGTCGAACAGGAAAACTTTCGGCTGCCGCACGATGGCACGACCGACGGCAACTCGCTGGCGTTGCCCACCTGAAAGCGCTTTGGGTTTGCGATCGAGTAAGCCTTCAATTCCGAGGATGCTGGCGGCATCGTTCACCCGCTTTTTGATTTCCGTTTTGCCATACTTCCGCAATCGCAAGCCGAAGGCCATGTTATCGAAGACGTTCATGTGCGGATAAAGCGCGTAATTCTGGAACACCATCGCGATGTCGCGGTCTTTTGGGGCGACGTCGTTAACCCGGCGATCGCCGATGTAAATATCGCCGCGCGAGATTTCTTCCAGACCCGCGATCATGCGTAGGGTGGTCGATTTGCCGCAGCCGGACGGCCCGACCAGCACGACAAGTTCGCGATCGGCAATTTCGAGGTTTACATCCTCGACCGCAGTCACGCTCGTCCCTTTTTCACCGGGATAGATCTTGTAAACATGATTGACGGTGACTTTGGCCATTCTCGTGTGTTTATCGGCGGGTTTAGAAATTAGCGGGGAGGCTAAGAAGCGAGCAACCAATTTTCGTCATCCCGAGCGTAAGCCGAGGGATCCGATTGCGAAATCTTCAAGGTAACATGACGGATCCCTCGACTTCGCTGGGCATGACGGAGTTAAAAGCGCGAACCGCTGAATGGTAGCTTCGCCACTGAAACATTTAATCCTGTCTCATCGGCCACACCGACTAGCGACGTGCCGACCTCAGTATAGCCGCGCTTAATCATCGCCAGGCTGATGTTTGAATTCAATCGCGCGGAAAAGACAGCGCTCGTAACACGACCAATGGCTTTTTCTCCCACCCTTAGTTCCGTGCCGGGAAACAGCGCTTTTCCCGACATTAACCCACATAATCGCTGCCGTAGCTGCCCACTCATCTTCATGCGCGAGATGACTTCCTGACCGATGTAACAGCCCTTTTCGTAATCGATCGCGCGCTCTGCCAGATTCGCTTCCGGTGGAATAATATCAGGTGTTAACTCACGACCCCAGCGCGGAATTCCATTTTCAATGCGTAAAAGCTCCCATTCGGCTTCCTCGGCCGGTCGATACATGGCGGCCAGCGCAGTTCTCGTCTGCGCCGCTCCCGCCGATTCGACCCATACGTCCCATCCGTCGCAGCCTAGCCGCCGCGATCGCAGACAAAACTTCGCCTCCAGCGCTTCAGGTTCCCGTTCGGCCAGAACATGGAAAACAGCGAACGCATTGCTCGCATCCTCCACGGCTACGTCATCCGCGATGATGTAGCGCTCGAATCGCGACGCCAGTTGTTCACGCAGTGCCTCATCGACATCAATCCAAATCTCGTTAGTAGTGGCGAAGAGGAAAATGTGCGCGTCGAGATGTCCTTTGGCATTGAGCACGCACGATTCCTGAGTTGCCTCGGCATTGGCACTCCGAACGTCGTTCGTGGTTTGCCCATTGAGAAAACGAATACGATCCGCGCCAGTCACGCGCAGCTTTGTCCGCGCGGAAAGATCGAAAAACGGCGAAACCGCGTTCAATAATCGGTACGTCGCAGCAGGCGACTGAAAAATCCTGGCTTCTCTTCCGGTTCGGAGTCGCCGTTCGATTCCACCGGAGCCTTCGCAGCCTTTGTTTCTTCTGCCGCGGGCTCGGTTTGACGCGGTGTCTCCGCCTCGACCCGCCTTTGCTCTTGCTCCGCGCTCATGTCGCTTTCTGGGGGCGTAAGACTCGCTTCGGCGTTTTGATCGGCCTCGACGGCTTCAGCCTTGCGGACAACCTCGGGCATTTGATCGGCCTCAACCGTTTCAGCCGGTTCAACACTTTCAGGTTGTCGCGCGGCGAATGGCTCCGCTACCTCCTGCTCAAAAGTCGGCGGTGGGATTTGCGTTTTTTCTAATTCCGCCAGCTGTTGCTCGATAAATTCCGGATTCTCATTCGGCACCGCGGCGGGCGGCTTGGGCGAGAACAAATCCGGCTGCCGTTCCTCCAAGTCTGCCGTCTTCACGAATGGCAGAAACCGTCGCGCGATGGAGGAGTAATCGTCATCGCCGCGGCCTTGACGCGCTTCGTCCAGCAGGCGATCACGTGTCGCGCCCGCGACGGTTAAATCCAGGTCAAAGTGCCGGCCCAGCCGATTCGCGATCTGCATGTCCTTGAGCATGTGCTTGACCGAAAAATGGGGCGCGAAGTCTGCCGCAATAATCTGCGACACTTTTAGATCGAGCGTGCCAGAGTTGCTGGCATTTTGCTTGAGCGCATCGACAAATTTTTCGAGTGGAATTCCGGAGTAATGGATGATCGCCATTGCCTCAGCCGCGCCTTGCACACTCGCTGCCGTCACCATGTTGGTGGCAATTTTGACAATGCTGGCGTCGCCGATTGCACCAATATTCACAATCGCTTTGCTGCTGGCTTGCAGTACGGACCGGACTTCATTAATGGCCGCTTCATCCCCGGCCACATAATAGACGAGCTGCCCTTTCTCCGCGCTCAGCTTGCTTCCGGTAAATGGGGCCTCGACCAAACGCGCGCCACGGCGTTCCACCATCGCGGCGGCTTCGCGCATGGTATCGGGTGAAACCGTTGGATGTGCGATCACGATGTGACGCGGCGTGAGCGACATCGAGATTGTCTGAATCATTCGCATGAGCGCATCGTCATCGGAGACGAAGATCTGAAGATAATTGCAGGTCTGCGCCAGTTCCGATGGCGAGCCGACAAAATTCGGCACTGGTTTCGGAGTGCGGTTCCAGACAAAGACCGACAACCCCTGGTGCCGCAAATGATCAGCGACCCGGCGACCGATGATACCGAGGCCGATAACCCCAACAGACTTTCGGATGGTCCGCGTCATATCCCTTGCAACTGGAAATTGCGATCAAACCGGTGAACGCGCAATTTCTCATTGCACCACAAATTGGGCCGAGTGCGCTAGTTCAGACTGCAATGCCACGACAGCGGCACGCCGTTTTTCAGCCCCAAGTAGCGCTTTGATTTCGGGAAGGGATTCTGTAAGTGTCAGCAGGCGAGCTGGATGAATATCGGTGACTTGAAGGGCGTGAAAGCCCAGATGTGAATGCAGAAAACGGGGCGGCCCATTCGGCGGTAGCTCGGCAGCCGCGTTGAAAAATTCTGCGGGAACGCGGTCAGCTGCAAAAAAGCCGAGGTCGCCACCATTTTTTTTGCTCGCTTCGTCTTCTGAGACCGTGGCAGCGATTTCACCAAAATCACCGCCCTGCCCAAGCCGTGCGGCAATATCCAACATCTGGCGATCCTTTGCTTCCGTTAGCTCTGTCGGCGAGCCCTCGGGTGCCGCGAGGAAAATGTGGCGCACACGAATTCGCACTGGTTGTGTAAACTGAGCTTCGTGGTCCTGAAAGTATTGCTGCACTTCGGGATCAAACACGCCGACCCGGGAAGCGATTTGATTTTCAATCCATCGTTCACCGCCAATCGTCTCAGCCAGCAAACGCCGGAGCTGCCAGTCCGCAATACCGCTGCGTTGCAACGCAGCATGAAATTGGGTGTCGTCGCCAAATTGATTTTTCAGCACCGCGACCTCGCCGGCCACATCGGAGTCAGGCGATTTTCCGGCCGCCGTGGCTAGCGCTTCGTTCGCAATGAGCTCGTCCCGCAAGGCAATTTTCGTCGCCGGATCCAGTTCGCCCGTCGTTCCAGAACAGTATTGTTTCTGTTGTGCCAGCGCCACGATATCTGCCTCAAAAATTCCGCGCCGCTCCACCAATGCGACCAGGTCGCCGCGATGAAAAATCCGACCAGTCAGACGGTGAATCGCCGGATAACGAACAATCCAACTGCCGGCCCCAGTTCCAACGAAGAGGGCGAGCACTGCGAGAGCTGCATTTTTCATGGATCGATTGGGCAACCAAGGTTACCTCGAAAAGGTCCACATTGGAGGGACACGCGCTGTCGTGTCCCAAACTTTTGGGCGCCAACAGCGCGGCGCCATCCAGCGTTGTTCGAAAATCTTCGCGTCATTTCGTGCATTTAATGGGCTGACACGACGGTAAAGATCATTTCAGCTCGAACTGAACCAGATCATAAAGCGCAACGCGTCCGACAATTTCCAAGCTGTCCGCGCTGATTTTATCGAGCGTGTCTGCCGCTGTATGCCATGGCGGAAAATCGAAATCGATCAGATCAATCATCGCAATCCCAATCTCGTTGATCGGAGTGTGATCGTCGGTTATTCCCCCATGAAAGAAGGTGAAATGCGCGCGTTGCCCGAGCGCATCAGCAGCGGCAAAGATGTTGCGGGTCAAGTTCGCTGGCGAATCTGGCGACAGCGTAATCTGCAGCGATTTATCGCCGACCATATCAAACAGAATACCGCCACGAAAGTCTTTGGCCGACCCGCCAAGTTCCGATGCAAAATGACGACTGCCGTAGAGACCATCGGTAGCAGTAAAATTCTCGAAGGCTTCTTCACCGTCGAAAAAGACGAGCTCCACTTTTGCGGCAAGGCCCGGGTTCATCGCCAGCACACGCGCCATCTCGATGAGCAAACCCGTACTCGATCCACCGTCGTTCGCTCCCACGAAACGAATCGTATCAAACGTTTTGGTGTCGTAGTGCGAACAGAGCAAAAATTGCGGTTTTTCATTCCCGAACCGCGCGATGAGATTCACGAATGTCATCGTTCCGCGCGGAGTCGGCACGGCAAACTGCGATCGTATCGTCGTCCAACCGGCAGACTTCAATTGCTCAATGATATAGGCTCGTGACTTTTCCAGCGCCTCCGAACCAGCCGGCCTTGGCCCGAGCTCAACCAGGTGCTGAACATGCGCAAACGCCTTTGCGCCGGAAAAATTCTCCCACAGCGGCGAGGCTCTGGAACTACAACCATAAAGAAGTACCATCGCCGTGACCCCAAGCCCGCGTGGGAGAAAACTCCACATGCGTCGATTGAGCTGGGGGGTGCGATACCGCACAGTTCGGAACATAGATTTTTACTCTCTGCGCGCAGCGGGTTTGCAACCCGCCGAGATGCGGCCAGCGGACAACGTGCCTGCTGCGCGCGCAGGCCACAGCCCTATGTTCCGAGCCGTTCCGCCCACCTTAGGTGACTCTTTCCA
Organism: Verrucomicrobiota bacterium; assembly: GCA_046733975.1. Classification (GTDB taxonomy): domain Bacteria; phylum Verrucomicrobiota; class Verrucomicrobiia; order Chthoniobacterales; family UBA10450; genus AV69. The sequence goes on along the minus strand of JBKPQI010000126.1, from coordinate 3,670 downwards.
ATTGCGTCAGCTTTCTGGCAGCAGGCCGATCAGCTGCACAATGCGCTGCAAATCATCCGCGCCGTAGTATTCGATTTCGATTCGGCCCTGTTTCTCACCGTGATGCAAAATCACGCGTGTGCCCAGATATTCCTGTAACCGTGATTGCAAATGCTCCACCGCGTTCGAACTGAACGAGACTGTTGAAGGGCGGCGCCGGCGCGGTTTCGCCGTGCCGAGCTGGCGCGCGACCAATCGCTCTGTCGCGCGAACGGTGGCGCTACGTCGCAAGATTGTTTCTGCCACCGCCAGCTGTTCTTCTCCTGATTTGAGGGCGAGCAAGACCTTGGCGTGACCAACCGAGATCAAATTCTGCGTCAGCCACGTTTGCACCTGCTCATGCAGGTCGAGCAATCGCATGGCGTTAGCGACTGCGGCTCGGCTTCGTCCAACCTTCTGCGCGATTTCTTCCTGCCGCATGCCAAATTCGGCCGCCAACCGCGCATAACCCTGCGCTTCTTCTATTGGATTGAGATCGGCGCGCTGTAAATTTTCAATGAGCGAGAGTTCCAGCACATCGCGATCGTTCGCCGTTCGAATGATGACCGGCACCTCCGCTAATCCTGCCGCGAGCGCGGCGCGCCACCGCCGCTCCCCCGCGATTAGTTCGTGTCGCCCATCGACCTTCCGCACAATCAGCGGCTGGATAATGCCGTGCTGCCGGATCGATTCGACTAGTTCCGAAAGGGCATCGGTGGCAAATTCCTTGCGCGGTTGGAGCGGACTTGGCGTGATGCTGTCGAGATTAATCTGCCACACTTTCTCCGAGTGATCATCGGCCAAGTCGGCAACGGCGGGCCGGGGTGCGCGGTCCGGCGGGGGCTGCGCGGCAATGAGCGCGCTGAGACCTTTGCCGAGCGCCATCTTCGCCATCGCGCAGAGATTATCGGAACCCGCTCCCCAACGCAAACAGCTCGTTGCGGCATTTTGCAGCACGCATAGCGTCGTTTATGGCCGCAACGCTCGCCGAAACGTTCACTCTTGGGCATTCACCCGATCCCGATGATGCCTTCATGTTTTACGCGATGGCGGAGAAGAAAATCGATTTGCGCGGTTACCGGTTCCAACACCAGCTCGAGGATATTCAGACGCTGAACGAACGGGCGATGCGAGGCGAGCTGCATATTTCGGCTGTCTCGATTCACGCGTATGCCCATGTCTCCGATAAGTATTTGCTCCTGCCATGCGGGGCGAGCATGGGAGATGGGTATGGGCCGTTGGTGATTGAGAAACATCGAACATCGAACGCCGAACGCCGAACATCGAATGAGGAGAGCGACGAAGTTCAAACCCGAAATCGTTCGGCGCTGTCCGATGGCGAGCGCTCAACGTCCAACGTCCAATGTCCAACATCCAATGATGAGTTTCGCGCGCGATTGCGGAATTGTGTGATTGCCGTACCGGGTACGATGACGAGCGCGTTTCTGGCCCTGAAACTTTACCTTGGTGAATTCAATTACGTCGTTGTGCCGTTTGATCAGATCTTTGATGCAGTGCGAAATGAGCGTGCCGATGCTGGCTTAATCATTCATGAAGGACAGCTCACCTATGCGCATGCTGGTTTCGCAAAAATCGTCGATCTCGGAGAATGGTGGAAAAATTCCACCGGGCTGCCCTTGCCATTGGGCGGAAACGTCCTTCGCCGCGATATCCCGCCGGACGTGCGCCGTGATCTCTGCGCGATTTTGCGCGAAAGCATTGAATTCGGATTGGCTCATCGCCGCGAGGCCGTGGAGCACTCGATGCCGTACGCGCGCGATATGAACAGCGATCAGGCGTCGAAATTTATCGGCATGTATGTCAACGAGTTCACGCGCGATTACGGTGAAATCGGCGGCGAAGCCATCCGTCGTTTCCTGGGAGAAGCGTGCAGGCGCGGTTACGTCGATCGCGAAGTGTCGATCGAATTCGTAGAGTAAGGTCGCTACTTCTTCCTTGCGCCGGGAGATGGCGAAGCCTTTGGCTTTTGCACCATATCGACACAGAAATTCTTCACCCGCTCGGCTTCTTGTTTAAAGCCGTTGGTAAAATCATGCGTGCCGTACTCGAAGAGCACGACAAAGGAGAAAGTGAAGAAAATGAATAGGACGAGCCAGAACAGCCCCCGAATCAGAGACATCGCGCGGACCTTAAAGCAGCCGGTGAGATTGGTCAATGGGCTCGGAGTGACGAGCTTCCGCTGGTCGTGGACGCGGTTTTGGGCCGGACTGGCATTAAAGCGCGTGCTCCAGCAGGCTCGACGGGTATTTCGGCGATAAACTGCTGTAGCGTGCGCTGTCCCAAGCACATTCTTTAAGAATATCCGCTGAGAACAGCGGACCCTGCAGCTCGAGCGTTGAAATCGCGTGCGTCTTAAGCTGCGGTGACAATAGCGAGATGCGAGTGTGAGAACTCCTTTCGCAGTTGAACCTCGAGACGAAGCTGCGATTCTCCCTCGCCATGCGGGTACCGCTACTCGATCTCAGCGCGCAATATCAAGCGCTGGCGGGACCGATTAGGCAGCAAATTGATCAAGTGTTGGCTACCCAGCGGTTCATCCTTGGACCGAAAGTCGAGCAGTTCGAGACAACCCTGTGCGAGTACACTGGCGCGAAATTTGCCATCGGCGTGTCGTCCGGCACGGATGCTCTGCTTGCGGTGTTGATGGCGCTCGAGATTGGCGCGGGCGATGCCGTCATTACCACGCCGTATTCGTTTTTTGCGACGGCCGGCTCCATCGCTCGCGTGGGCGCAACCCCGCTTTTTGTCGATATCGATCCCTCAACATTCAACATTTCTGTGACGGCGCTCCGGTCGTTCATTGAGAAAAATTGTCAGCCCGTCGAAGGCGTCCTGATGACACGAGAACGACAAGCGGTTCGTCTCATCATGCCGGCGCATCTTTTCGGATTGTGCTGCGACATGGATCCGATCATGGAAATAGCGCGCGAATTTGGTCTGCTTGTGATTGAGGATGCAGCTCAAGCGATCGGAGCGGGTTATCCGCAAGCCGGCGGAGGAAAATCGGCCGGCGTCATCGGCGATGTCGGGTGTCTCAGCTTCTATCCTTCCAAAAATCTCGGCGCGGCCGGTGACGCCGGAGCGGTTATTTGTGACAACGAAAATCTGGCGGGGCGCATTCGAACGTGCCGTCAGCACGGGATGGAGCCGCGCTATCATCATCAGTTTATCGGGGGGAATTTCCGACTCGACGAACTGCAAGCCGCGATTTTGCACGTCAAGCTGCCGCATCTCGAGAACTGGTCGACAGCCCGCCGGGCCGCAGCTGATTTTTATCGCGAAGAATTTTCGCGTCGCAAGCTCGACGATTTCGTCATTCTACCATCCGAACCGTATCGCGAACGGATCAGTAATCATCACATCTATCATCAATTTGTGATTCGCGCGGAACGCCGGGACGAACTGAAAGCGCATCTGACCCGCAACGAAATCGGAACCGAAATTTACTATCCTGCCCCGCTTCATCTACAGGAATGCTTTTTTTACTTGGGATACAAAGAAGGTGATCTGCCGGAAGCGGAACGGGCGGCAGCGGAAACGCTGGCCCTGCCAATTTATCCAGAGCTGAGTAAGGACGCGCAACGTTTCGTGGTCGACAAGATCGCGGAGTTTTACTCGTAAATCTCGTCAT
>JBKPQI010000125.1:0-15056 GCA_046733975.1 Verrucomicrobiota bacterium | reverse complement strand
GGTCTCGCAGGCCGGTTTGCCCGGAGAAAGTACGAAAACTATATGAAAACAACCTATTCTTTGATCCACTCGATAAACGTAGCTCGAAAGTTATGTGCTTTACTCGCCTCGCTCGGTCGAGGCGTCACCGCGACCCCCCTTCGCTCAGCTTCGCCGCGGCGGGCAGAGCACCGTGGCTACAAGCTTGGACTGATCACCGGCATTATCGTCCTACCTATCGTTAGTAGATCCTTCTCGAGTGCGATAGCCGCCACGTCTGCCGATCCCGGCCAACCAAAGCCGCGCTTCGAAGTTTGTTTCGTTCTGGATACCACCGGTTCGATGGGCGGATTAATCGAGGGCGCAAAACAGAAAATCTGGTCGATTGCCAATGAGATGATTAGCGCGAAACCTACTCCGGAGTTGAAACTGGGACTAATTGGTTATCGCGATCGTGGCGATGAATATGTCGTAAAATCGTTTCGGCTCACGGACGATATCGATTCTATCTACGCTGACTTACGCGATTTCCAGGCTGCCGGGGGCGGCGACGAGCCCGAAAGTGTCAATGAAGCGCTGGCCGAAGCCATTGAGAAAATGCCTTGGAGCCAGGACCGAAAAGTTTTGAAAATTATTTTCCTGGTTGGCGATGCGCCGCCGCACATGGATTACGCCGATGGTCCAAAATATCCGGAGCTTTGCCGGATGGCGGCGAAGAAGGATTTAATCATTAACACAGTGCAGTGCGGGAACGTCGCGTCGACGACTCCAATCTGGAAGGAGATTGCGAAGGCATCTGAGGGCAGTTATGCGGCCATCGCTCAATCCGGGGGCGTGGCGGTGATCGCGACGCCGATGGATGATGAGCTGGCCAGGTTGAACAAGAAGATTGGGGAAACGCTAATTCCGTATGGTGATGCGAATGTGCGCCGTGAAGTAGCCGCGAAGCAAGCTTCCGCGGAGAGTGTACCGGCCAGCGCAGCGGCGGATCGCTTGAGTTACAATGCCAGGACGAAGAAAGGGGTGCAGGGCCGTGGTGAACTACTGGATGCACTGGCGAGCAACGCGGTGAAACTGCAATCTATTGATAAGAAAGACTTGCCGGCAGAGTTTCAAAAACTAACGAAAGAAGAACTTGAAACGCGGATCGCCAAAACGCGTGCGGAACGCGACAGCCTGCAAAAGGATGTTCAAGAGCTAACAAAGAAGCGCGACGCCTACATTCAGGTCGAGAACAAGCGTCTGGCCGAAACTGGGAAAGGCGCTGGGTTTGACGAGAAGGTAGCCGAGACGATCCGTCAACAGGCGGAGAGAAAAGGAATCAGCTACATGCCGTGATGGGTTTTGCAGCGGCGGTCTGTGAGCGCCTAACCACATCGAAGTCGGCGGTCAGAGACCGCCGCTACAACTACTAGCCGCGGCTTCGTCATCCCGAGCCTGAGCCGAGGCATGCCGTCGCGATATCTTCAAGGTAACTTTATCGGGATCCTCGACTCGGCTCGGGATGAACGGCCGTTTTGACCTCGCTGCTTCTGGGCTGATTACTTCGCATGTTCGATGCCGCGCTTAGTAGTGAGATAAACCGCGAAGCTGCCGAGCCAGTGACCGCCTTCATAGTGCTCGCCGGTTACTGCGGCGAGGCCGGCGCGACGATGGGCGTCGGCGGCGGCTTGCAGCGCAGGCCGACGCGGATCGTCGGATGGTAGTGCCGACAGAATCCCTTCCAACATCCAGGCGCGGCTCAGGTTCAGGCCATCGAGATGGGCAAGCTTGGGATCGCTTGGATCGGGCGAGACCGCAACGGGCAGCCAAGTTGTAGCCGCCCCGCTCTGTCGAGGCGCTTCCGGAATCTGCGGCATGAATTCCTTCAACCATTTGGCGAACTCATTCTGCGAAAGCACGCGCCGCATCACATCCGCTTCGCCCAAGCAGGGCGAAAGAAAATCTTCGCCGGAAGGTTCGTAGGCGAGAGGACAGTTTTTGTCGGCGAGAAAGAATTTTTTCGCGGAATCACGAGCAAGTTTTGCGAATTCTTCATTACCGGCGATACCCGCGTAATCCATCATCAGCCCAAGACTGAACGCCGTCTGATCGTGTTCACCGATCCGGACAGGATGAGATAATTTCGGCAGCCACGTTTTCAATCGATCGACCGCGGCTTCTTCGAGTGGACGCAAGTTGGCGGACATTTCGCCAGCCTGCGGATCGTCCCACTCGCGAAGCTCGCGACACAGTTGGAGTAACCAGGATAATCCGTACGGCCTTTCGAAACTGGCCCGGCCTTGTCCCCGAAGATAACTGGCTTCTTCTTTCAGATTTTCAGGGGTGAAACTTTGGTTTAGAGCGTTGCGAGCGGCAGCCGCGAACGGGGCGTTAGGAAAGGATCGCAGCAGGCGGACAAGGAGCCAATGTCCGTGCACGGATGAGTGCCAGTCGTAGCAACCACAAAAAGTCGGTGTGAGTTTCCGCGGCGGCGCGACATCTGCATCGCTATTCAAGACGTGGCTGATCTTGTTTGGATATTCCTTGTGCACGCAAGCGAGCGCGAGTTTGGCGAACCTGTCGGCGGCCTTTTCGTCGAACGCCGGTGTCGTCATGTTTTCGGCGCCGAAGCTGACTAGCGGAAACAGCATCAGTGCAGCGAGATAAATTCTCATCGGACAAAATCTAATCGAATCATCTCAAGTGGCGATTCCAGAGATCTGGGTAGCGCACGCGTCTCGCGTGTTGGCGATGGCGTCTCGCCATCGCGGACTTTTTTGCGGTCATATGACCGAAAGGAATGAACCCGTAGGAAAGTACGTTTCGGCGAGCCGCCGAAACCAGGCACGCGAGACGCGTGCGCTACCCAGATGCCGCGCGATTGCTTTGTGTGTCGGCGCAGCCAACTTTCATAATCCACATATTACATATGTTTTTATCCACTCGCCTATCCTTGCCGCGCATGCGCGCTCTGCTAGCAACCATGCAAATCGCGGCTATAGCTGTTGCCGCTGAAAACTCACCTCCGCCAAGTACGTCACCCATGCCTGCTGACAATCCATTCCTGACTGAAAGCTCTCTGCCGTATCACCTGCCGCCATTCGATAGGATCAAGGACGATCAATTCGTGCCGGCGACCGAGGCGGGAATGCAGGAACAGCTCAAGGAAGTCGATGCCATCGCAGAAACCACGGATATGCCTACTTTTGATAACACCGTTGTGGCATTGGAGCGGACCGGGCGATTACTCGATCGAGTGCAGCGGACGTTCTCCAACCTGAACGCCGCCGATACCAATCCGACACGGCAGAAGATCGACACCGAGTTGGCCCCGAAGTTGGCGTCGCATCACGACGCGATTCTTCTGAACAGCAAACTGTTCGCCCGCGTCCAGGAACTTTATTCCAACCGGGAGAAACTCGGGCTCGATCCGGAAGCCGCGTATTTGCTGGAGCGCTACTATAAAGACTTTGTGCGCGCGGGCGCCAAGCTGTCCGATTTCGATAAGGAGAAGTTGAAGAAGATCAACGCTGAGCTCGCAACCTTGCAAACAAAATTTCAGCAGAACGTGCTAAAGGAAAAAAACGCGAGCTCAATCATCGTCGATCGTCGCGAGGACTTAGCCGGGCTTTCCGACCATCAGATCGCAGCGGCCAGTGCTGCCGCCAACGATGAACATAAAGAAGGAAAGTTCGTCCTGCGATTACAGAACACGAGCGGTCAGCCGGTTCTCGGGTCCTTGCAGAATCGCGCCCTACGGCAGCGGATCATGGAAGCGTCGCTTTCCCGCAATAGCAAAGGCGGAGAGTTTGAGAATCGCGAGGTCATCATCCGCATAGCACAGTTGCGAGCGGAACGCGCCAAACTTCTCGGCTACGAAAATCATGCCGCCTATCAGTTGGAAGACCAGACGGCGAAGACTGTGCCGACGGTAAACAAACTACTGGCTGATCTTGCAGGACCGGCCATCGCCAATGCAAAACGCGAGGCCGCCGACATGCAGAAAATCGTCGACGAAGAAAAGGGCGGGTTTCAAATCGCTGCCTGCGACTGGGATTTGTATTCCGAGAAGGTACGCAAGACGCGCTATCAATTCGACGAATCCGATGTGCGACCCTATTACGAATTGAATCACGTTTTGACCGACGGCGTTTTCTTTGCCGCAAGTAAACTGTACGGTCTTACATTCAAGGAACGGCACGATCTGCCGGTTTATCACCCTGATGTACGGGTCTGGGAGGTCTTCGATGCCAACGGCCAGCCGCTGGCGCTTTTTCTCGGCGATTACTACGCACGCCCATCGAAGCAGGGCGGCGCATGGATGACGGCTTATGTGCAACAGAGCGGTCTGTTCGGCACCAAACCGGTTGTGGCTAACCATCTGAACATCCCGAAGCCGCCCGATGGAGAACCGACGCTGCTGACTCACGACGAAGTGCGAACGGCGTTCCATGAATTTGGTCACGCCCTACACGGGATGTTTTCGCACGTGAAGTATCCGCGTTTCAGTGGAACTCAGGTGCCGCGGGACTTTGTTGAGTATCCATCGCAAGTTAACGAGATGTGGGCAAGCTGGCCGGAGGTACTGAAGAATTTCGCCAGGCATTACAAGACTGGCGAACCAATCCCGCAGGCGCTCTTCGATAAGCTCATGGCGGCGGAGAAATTTAATCAGGGCTTCAAAACAACAGAATACCTCGCCGCATCATTACTGGACCAGGCGTGGCATCAGATTACTCCGTCCGAAGTTCCAAAGGATGCGCTGGCCTTTGAAGCGGCCGCATTGAAGAAGGCGGGCGTTGATTTTGAGCCGGTGCCGCCACGGTATCGCAGTGCCTATTTCTCGCACATTTTTTCCAGCGGATATTCCGCCGGCTATTATTCGTACATCTGGAGTGAAGTGCTGGATGCCGATACCGTTGATTGGATCAAGGAGCATGGCGGATTGAAGCGGGAGAACGGCGATCGCTTTCGCCAGGTGCTGCTGAGTCGCGGTGGTTCGGCCGACGCGCTTGGTTTGTTCAAGAATTTCGTCGGCCGCGATCCCTATGTTGAGCCGTTGTTGAAGCGGCGCGGATTGGACAGACCGGCAGCGGATGATTCGAAAGTGTCGGGTGAGGGGGTGAAGCGATGAGAGAAAGCCGCGACCAACGATTCGCGGCTACAGCGCAGGTGTCGGAACGCGATGGTCGAGGAAATTGACGCGCTTTGCCATTGGCATCCCGAGCCGCGCAGACGGCTAGGGATCCCCCTGATGTTCGACCGAAACGCCCGAGCCTCGAGCGATCCTTCGCTTCGGTCAGGATGAGACCGATGGAAAATGATCGCAAAGCCTGGGACGAACACCAAGTGGACAAGAATCTCAGGAGAGACGCCCACATTTGCTCTGGCAAAACGGGAGAATTGCCTGAGATTGGAAGTCGAGTTTTTACGCATGGCCGACACTATCCGACCCTCTCCCATTGCCCCTGAAGCGGGCACTACGCCAACTACACCCGCTTCGGATCATCCAGTCCAAAATCACCCAGTTGCGGATCATCCGCCTTCGGATCGCGCTGATCTTCGGCCGGAAAATATCCAGGACGCGGTAATTCGCCTCGCGGGGAATTCGCAGGATGGAATTCAAACCGCCGGCGCATTTCTTGCCCGACTGGCCGGTCGCAGCGACCAGGATGTGATGACTTACATGACCATCCCGGCGACGATTTCGGGCGGGCCATCGATCTTTCAGGTGCGAATCGGATCGGGCGAAGTGTTATCGGCGGGCGACGAAGCCGATTTCCTGGTCGCATTTTACCAACACAGCTATCAGGACCACATCGATTTTCTCAAGGAAGGCGGCGTGCTGCTTTACGATTCGGATAACGTCGAGCCGAATCTCGAGGATAAGCGGTTCGTGTATGTTGGGGTGCCGATTACCGGATTGACCATTGAGGCGTTGGGCGGCACCGCGAAGGACAAAGGCAAAAACATTTTCGTTCTCGGGTTGATCACAAAGATCTTCAATCTCGATGCCGAGAAGTTGAAAGGAATAATCACTGAAAAATTTGGCGGCAAAAATGAGAGTGTCGTCAATACAGCCTTGATGGCCTTTCAGGCCGGATATGCATACCCAGTGGGCAAGGTGCTCACGCATCACTACCGTTTTGAGCACATTCCAAAGGCCGATGGACGTGTACAGATCACGATGGATGGCAATCAGGCGCTGGCTTATGGCTTGATCGCCGCAGGAGTGCGTTACGGCGCCGGTTATCCCATTACACCGTGGTCCTCGGTCATGGAAGTGTTGCGACGTGAACTGCCGAAATACGGCGGAATATTTGTGCAGGCGGAGGACGAGCTAGCCTCTGTCTCGATTGCGCTCGGTTTTTCTTATTCCGGATATCTTGCTGTAACCGGAAGCGCCGGCCCGGGAATTTCGCTCAAAACGGAAGCGATTGGCTGGGCTTCGATGGCGGAGATTCCGCTGATCATCTGCAATATTCAGCGCGGAGGCCCAAGCACCGGACTACCGACTAACGTTGAGCAGAGCGATCTGCACCAGGCAATCTACGGCGGACACGGGGACAGCCCCCGGGTCGTGCTCGCGGCCAAAAGCGTAGAGGATTGTTTTTACATCGCGATCGAAGCGGCGCGGATTGCCCGTAAATACAGCACCCCCGTTTTCATTTTGAGCGACACATCGCTGGCCACGCGTATCGAAGCGTTTGATGAACCGCATCTTTCCGAACTGATGGTAGACGCGAAGCCGGATTTAACGCCGCGACAAACGCACGTGCCGTACCGGCTGAACGAAATCACGCAGCACGTCCCGCCGGGCACTCGCATTCTCGATGGCAAATACCCGTTGCTCTCGGGACTTGAACACGATGAGATGGGGCATCCGACGGGCAGTCCGAAATTGCACATGGCGATGACGGCCAAACGGCGGAATAAATTGCGAAAGCTTGCTGAAGAGATTCCGGTGCCTGAAATTTATGGAGATAAAACCGGCGATGTGCTTTTTATTGGCTGGGGTTCCACCTACGGGCCGATCCACGATGGAGTGAAGCTCGCGCGGGAACGTGGCGAGAAAGTGGGAGCATTACACCTGCGTCATTTGCATCCATTGCCGAACGGGCTCGAGAAAATCTTTTCGAACTTCAAACGGCTCGTGGTCGTGGAGATGAATGACGAAGGGGTTTATGGCTTCGGTCAGTTGGCTACCATTCTGCGCGCACGTTATTGCGAGCCGAGGATTGAGAGCCTGACCAAAACCGACGGACTGACATTCAGGGTGAAGGAAATTTTAGAGGGCGCGTTCAAGAAACCGTTTGGCCGGGATGGTGCGACAACGGCGCCTGTTTCGTCGAATGGTTCGCAGCAAGCCAGTAAAGGTGGGCGCGCAGCTGCGCAGCCCCCCGTGTAGCCGCAGCGGCGGAACATAACTCCAAGTCCGTGTGCCAAACTGGCTTGCAGCCTGTTTCTTTTCAGCGGGTTCAAAACCCGCTGGGCGCAGAGGCAAATTGCCTATGTTCCCGCTTCTTCGAGCGGGACGCAGGAGCAGAATAAATTGCGGTCGCCGTAGACGTTGTCGATGCGCCCGACGCTCGGCCAAAATTTGTGATCCCGCAGCCAGGGCGCGGGGAAGCCGGCCTGTGCGCGCGAATAAGGATGATCCCACTGCTCGGCGGCGATTTGCCGAATCGTGTGCGGTGCGTTTTTCAGCAGATTATTCTGTTTGTCGGCTGTTCCGTCCGCGATCGCAGTCATCTCCGCGTGAATTGAAATCATGGCATCGCAAAAACGATCGAGCTCGTCTTTCGATTCGCTCTCGGTCGGCTCGACCATCATCGTTCCCGCGACCGGCCAGGAGATGGTCGGCGCATGAAAGCCGTAATCCATCAATCGCTTGGCCACGTCTTCGACTTCAATGCCGACCCGTTTCCACTCACGCAGGTCGAGGATGCATTCGTGCGCGACCAGGTCGCGTTTACCCTTGAAGAGAACGGGAAAATAACAATCGAGTCGTTTGGCGATGTAGTTCGCGCTCAGGATTGCAACTTCCGTGGCGCGTTTCAATCCATCCGGACCCATCATCCGGATATACATCCAGGAGATGGTAAGAATGCTCGCGCTTCCGTAGGGTGCCTGCGCAACGGGCCCGATAGACGGATTGCCGATTGCGGATTGCGGATTGCGGATTGAAGGGGCTGCCGGCAGAAATTTTGCGAGATGTTGCGCAACACCGATTGGACCAACGCCAGGCCCGCCTCCGCCGTGTGGGATGCAAAAGGTTTTGTGCAAATTCAGATGGCAGACGTCCGCTCCGATGTCGCCCGGGCGGCAGAGACCGACCTGCGCGTTCATGTTGGCGCCGTCCATGTAAACCTGGCCGCCGTGATTGTGCACGATCTCGCAAATTTCGCGGATGGTCGTCTCGAACACACCGTGGGTGCTCGGGTAGGTAACCATCAGCGCCGCCAGCTCACGACTGTGTGCATCAGCTTTGGCGCGAAGATCTGCGAGATCGATGTCGCCATCTTTCAAAGTCGCGACCGGCACGACTTTGAATCCGGCCATGACGGCGCTGGCCGGATTGGTGCCGTGAGCAGATTGCGGAATGAGGCAGATATTGCGATGCGCTTCGCCGCGCGAGACGTGGTATTCGCGGATTGCGAGCAGACCGGCGAATTCACCCTGTGAGCCGGCGTTTGGTTGCAAGGAGACGGCAGCGAAACCGCTGATTTCAGCGAGCCAATCTCCGAGCTGATCGCACATTTTGCGATAGCCGGCGGTCTGGGAATCCGGCGCGAATGGATGCAGCTTCGCGAACTCCGGCCATGAAATCGGGAACATTTCCGCGGTGGCATTCAATTTCATCGTGCAAGACCCGAGCGGAATCATCGAATGGCAGAGCGACAGGTCGCGTGATTCCAGTCGCCGCAGGTAACGCAGCATCTCAGTTTCACTTTGGTAGGTGTTGAAGACGGGATGCGTGAGAAAGGGCGAATTGCGGGTGGCGAATCGCGGAACGGGAAATGAAAACGAATCGACATCCGCGTCTACAAAATCTCGAACTGCCGTTCCGCGAAAAACGGACATGAGGATTTCGATATCCCGATCAGTCGTAGTTTCGTCGAGCGCGATGGTGATGGCGTGATCGTCGATGGCGCGCAGATTGCAGGCGGCACGCTGGGCTCGTTCAATCAAGTCACGGCTTGAGCCCTGCTCCAAATCCAGTCGAATTGTGTCGAAAAAATTTTCGTATGCGATCTTGAAACCGAGTTGTTGCAGACCGTGCGCGAGTTTAGCCGCAAAATCGTGGATCCGTTGGGCAATGGCGCGCAATCCATTTGGCCCGTGATAGACCGCGTACATTGCGGCGATGACACCTAACAAGACTTGAGCAGTGCAAATATTGCTGGTGGCTTTGTCGCGCCGGATGTGTTGCTCACGTGTTTGCAGGGCGAGGCGATAGGCAGGACGGCCTTCGGGGTCGTGCGAAACTCCGACCAATCGACCCGGGAGATGGCGTTTGAACTGATCGCGCGTTGCGATGTAGGCGGCGTGCGGACCGCCGAATCCGAGAGGCACGCCGAAACGTTGCGTGGAACCTATGGCAACATCGGCCCCGAACTCTCCCGGCGGTTTCAACAAAGTTAGAGCAAGAATATCGGCGGCGACGACGAACAAAGCGCCGGCGTCGTGCGCCATGGCGGCGAATTTTTCGTAATTGTAAATTGCTCCATCGGTTGCCGGATATTGCACGAGCGCGCCAAAGACCGCGTCATCAAATTTGAAATTGGCAAAATCCCCCGTGACAATCTGGACCCCGAGCGGTTTTGCCCGGGTCTGCACGACGGCAATGGTTTGCGGATGACAATTATCGGCGATGAAAAGTTTGTTGCGGGAGCGATCGGTAACGGCGTGATGACACAAGGTCATCGCTTCGGCTGCGGCTGTCGCTTCATCGAGTAGCGAGGCATTCGCAATGTCGAGCGCGGTCAGATTCGTCACCATGGTTTGGAAATTGACCAGCGCTTCAAGCCGGCCCTGGGCGAGTTCGGCCTGATACGGGGTGTAAGCGGTGTACCAGCCCGGGTTCTCGAGGATATTCCGCTGAATTACCGGTGGCGTAATGGTGTCGGAGTAACCGGTGCCGATGAAATTGCGGGCCATCGTATTTTGTGAGGCAAGCGAACGGAGTTCGGTCAGAGCATCGTTTTCACTTTTGGCCGCAGGCAAATTGAGAGGCCGGTTGAGGCGAATATTTTTCGGGACAGTGGCGTCGATCAGCGCATCCAGATCTGCGAAACCAACTTCGCGCAACATTTGCGCGGTTTCCTCCGGACTCGGGCCGATATGGCGGTCAGCGAACGTTGCGAAGCTGTTAGTCGGCACGACGGAACTAGCCGGAGCAGCTTTTTCCTGTGCTTTTGCAGCCGGTTTTTCCATCGTTTGCGTCTCAGCTGAATGCATCGTTTAAGACTACGGAGCGCGATGGGTGCTTCAAGTGAAGCGCGTGTAGCTGCCGCTGTCCTCAGCGGCAGGTGAACCCAAATCTGGCGCCAGAGACGGCGGCAGCTACAAGTTTCGCAGCAGGATCCCTCGACTGGGGATGGCGGACAACTAGGCCGCGTCGTAAGTTTCGACGCCGTTGTCTCGCAACTTCTTTCGCAATGTGGCCAGATGTTCGCGATTCCGCGTTTCCACGGTGCAAAGCACGTGCACAGCTGAAACATCGGAGTCGGCGAAAGCGCGATCGTGCACGACCTGTTTAATGCTGGCCCCGCTGGCGGCAATTTGGGCGGTAAGATCGGCAAGACCACCCGGCCGATCGCTGATCACCGCGGTGAAGCGCGAAAGTCGTCCATCCGCAACAAGTCCGCGTTCGATGACGCGGCTTAACACGTTAGGATCGATATTGCCGCCGCAAAGCAGGAGCACGACGCGCTTGCGCGCGAGGTTTTTTAATTTTCCCGACAAACAAGCGGCCAAAGGTGTGGCGGCGGCGCCTTCCACAACACCTTTCTGAAGCTCCACAATGCGCAAAATTGAGAGTGCGATTTGTTCTTCAGTGACGATGACTGCCTTATCGACGCGCGATTTGGCGATATCGAACGCATTTTTGCCGACCTGCGGAATGGCCAGGCCGTCGGCGAGCGTCGGTTGCGTTTCGATCCGCGTCGGTTTTCCCGCCTTCAATGCGGCAGAAAAGCCGGCGACGTTTTCTGCTTCGACGGCGATTACTTTCACTTTCGGGCGCTTCGTTTTTATAGCCAGCGAAACGCCGGCGATAAGTCCGCCGCCGCCGACCGGCACGACGACGGCGTCGAGATTCGGAACCTGCTCCAGGATTTCCAACCCCATCGTTCCTTGGCCCGCGATGATTGACGGGTCATCGTAGCCATCGATGTAAGACAGTTTCTCTTTCTCGCCAATTTCGTGTGCGCGCGTTTTGGCCTCGGCAAAATCCTTGCCATGCAAAATGACGCGAGCACCGAGCTTCTGGCACGTGGTTACTTTAATGAGTGGCGCGTGCTGTGGCATCACCACGGTCGCGGGGATGCCAAGCAGTTTGCCCTGATAAGCAAGGGCCTGAGCGTGATTCCCTGCTGATGCTGCAATGACGCCGCGCTTTTTCTGATCCTTGGGCAATTGTACGAGCACATTGCGCGCGCCCCGTTCCTTGAAACTTCCTGTGCGTTGCAAGTTGTCGAGCTTGCAAAAAATCTCCATCCCGGTGAGATCGCTCAACGGAATAGAGGCTAGGCAGGGCGAATAATAAACCGCGGTTTTCGCTCGCTCGCGTGCGGCTTCGATATCGCCAAAGCTGATCACGCGATTGCATACACCGCGCTGAAATGCGCGGCAACGTCTCCGGACCGTCATCCCGAGCGAAGCCCGAGGGATCCCGTTGCCCGACCTTAAACATCACGCATCGGCATCCTTCGAGTCCGACCGGACTAGCATTGTGCTTTCGCTCCGCTCAGGATGATAAGTTTGTTCGCCTCAACCGACCACGATCCCGTCAAGCGATGCCCGCACCGTTTCCGCCAATTGTTCCGGGTCGAACGGTTTCGATAGAAAAGGCAAGCCGCTGCCGGGACTATTGAGGGTGATCTCGGGCAAATAACCGGAGGTCAGCAGAATTTGCGTGGCGGGGCTGTTGGCTCGCGTCCAATCGGCGAAATCACATCCGCTCATATCGGGCAGAACAACGTCAGTCAGCAACAGGTTAACCACGTTGCATTCGATCAGACGTTTGGCTTCATCAGCGCGGAATGCTTCCAGGACGTTGTAGCCGAGCAGGCGCAATGTCCGCACCGCGACATGCCTCACGCTGATGTCGTCTTCTACTACAAGGATCGTTTCGTTGCCGCTGGGCAATTTCGGCCGTTTCCGATATACAACTGGAGGCGGTGCGACCACTTCCGGGAGAAAGATCCGCACAGCGGTCCCTTTTCCGAGCTCACTATCAACAATGATGTGGCCGCCGCTCTGCCGAACAATTCCATAACACGTGGCCAAACCGAGTCCACTTCCGTAACGGGGGTCCTTGGTAGTAAAAAATGGCTCGAAGAGATGGTCTTTCACGTCATCGCTCATGCCCATACCGTTGTCGACGACGCTAATTCGGACGTATTTTCCTGGCGGCAATTCTGCTGGCAGCTTGCCATGGGTAGAAACCGGCTCCGTCTTTAGCACTAACGTTCCTCCCGCCGGCATCGCGTCACGCGCATTGACCGCGAGATTAATAATGATCTGGGTGAATTGATCCGGATCGACTTTGATGTGTTTCTTCTCCGGCATCAGCTCGCACAGCACGGAGATGTTTTCGCCGAGAAGTCGAAGCATCGAGCGTTCGAGATCATGAATGACCTTGTTCACTTCCAGCACTCGCGGTTCCAACGGCTCGCGACGGCTAAAGGTGAGGAGCTGCTTCGTCAGCGACGCCGCTCGTCCGGCCGCACTGCGAATTTCGCTCAAGTATTTGGCTCCCGTTCCGCGACCCTCGACCTCAGCAACGAGCAGATCACTGTAGCCGAGGATCGCGGTCAGGAAGTTATTGAAATCGTGAGCGACCCCGCCCGCGAGCTGACCGAACGCCTCCATCTTTTGAGAATGAGAAAGCTGATCGTGTAGTTGTTTGCGTGCCGTTACATCCATCAGCACGCCCACGAACCTGAGTGGGCGCCCATTGTCGTCGAGTACAATCAGGGCGCGCTCGAGCAATTGAAGATAATGTCCCTTGGCATGTCGGAACCGGTATTCACCCGACCAATGTTCAGCTTTGGATTTGATGGCATCGCGGATTGACGCTGCAATGCGCGAGCGGTCGGCGCCGTGAATCTGCCGTTGCCAGAACGCGATCGTCTGGTCGCATTTAGCGCGGGAATAGCCAAGAAGGGTATCGAGTCCCTGCGGCCAGGCCAGGCTGCCGCTGGCTAAATCCCAATCCCGAACTGCATCTTTTGTAGCCCGGGCAACCAGTTGACGATAATCCGCACCTTTCGCCGGAGCGGTTTTCCGCGAAGTCTTGCGTTGGTTCTCATTGGTTTGCCGTTTTCGCGAAATGTTTTTCGTCGGCTTCACTTGCTGCCGGGTCAGGATGTGAGATGCCGTAGTTGCTCGCATTCGCCGCGCCAGTGACGCCCGCGCCAGAAAAAGCTAATTCTGTGCCGCTAACTCAGCTAGGCGGATATTTGGCGTGTTGGCGACGTGATCAAAACAGAAAATGCATTTGTCAGCGTAAATCTATGAAAAACATGACTCCACTTCTCTCAAATTTGGAACGACCAATCGGCGTCAGTTGCTCAACTCAGGAGCTGTGACCTGATCGCCAGATGTGCTAGTTCAGCGCGACAGTCTGAAAGCCGTTCCTCGTGCCGAGGCTGTCTTCGTGCTCCACGTGAAACGTGAGCCGGACATATTTGGCATCAACGCCGAGCATCGAGACATTGAACAGACGTTTACTCTTAAATGAAACCGCGCCGTCTACTGACATCCACTTGTCGCTATCCGCGGAGAGCTTCTCGTTCGCGACTGCGATCTTGAGTTGCCCTCTGGCTGACTTGCCCTCGTTGATGAAGGTGAACCGGTCGATCGCAGAACTTTGTGCAATGAAAATGACAAAGGCCGTATCGCCTTCGGGCAGCGCCGAGCTTACCGTATCTTTGTCCATGACCAAAAATTTGGTAGCGATGTGCGCCGCTGCGGGCGTCCTGTTTCCGCTGTCTTTTGCGTCGGGGCTGCCATGAGCCGCGGAAAAAGTTCCAAGGGCGCCAGCCGCTAGGTTGAGAGCGAGTACTGATCCGACGATCCTGGGGCAAGCCGATTGAAGCCAGAAGACGCGTGGCATACAGGCATCTAAAGCTTAGAGTGAGCCACGTTTTCGATTATGTTTTTCTGCGAAATTGGTAGTAGAGTCGCGCCTCTTTTTTGCTTCAACGTCACTCCTTCTGTCGTTAAGCATCGCTGAGGCGCCGCCCGAAGGCTGCAACTGAAAAGGGAGGTGATCGACCGTTTCTGTTCGGCCGGGGTTGATCAATAGCTTGCTTCTCGGCTTTGGAGGTGGAGCTTTTGCCGGCATTCTCATTGTACTTGTGCTCGATCGCATCGACGATCGCATGGCGTCATACGGCGAATTTCAGTGTCATTTCGCAGAAAATGTCGTGGGCCAGATTCCAAAGGAGGCAGCGAAAGGTCAGATGCCTTTGCTTCACGGGTTTGCCAAGACGCAGGGAATTGCGCTGGGCATTACAATCGCTCTCGCTGCAATCGTTTCGGGCATTCTTTATCTAGCAGCGGATCATCCGCCAACGCTCGACGGCAAATCGCTCGCTCTCGAGTTCGAGCTGAAGATTCCTCTAACGCTGAAGCTGCCAACTCAGCCAGGCGCGGAAGATTTGCACGCGAGTCTCTATGCTAACGACCGCGACAATCACTATGCGGTGCTTGATTACGATCACATTGCGACGCGTGATGACTACATCTTTGTTCCCGGCAAAGCGTCGTTGCTGTCGCAAACATTTAACCGGGATCTGCTGGTTTCGATTGAGAGCGAGGGCGCCAGTCAGTTTATCAAGCTAAAGCTCGGCGCGAAGCCGACC